>JAYVMK010000073.1:0-23075 GCA_043758995.1 Lichenibacterium sp.
TGTTGGCGTCGAAGTCCAAGGACTTCACGAGCTCATAGCCCTTGGCGGCATCGTGCCAGGCGGCGTCATCCGGCTTATTGAAGAAGAAGGCGCCGTTGCCGGTATATTCCGGGTAGATGTCGATCTCACCAGAGGTCAGGGCCTTGCGGAGGACCGGCGTGGTGCCGAGCTGGACCCGGTTCTTGACCGGGATGCCGCTGGCCGTGAGAGCCTGGACGATCATCGAGCCGAGAAGGCTACCCTCGGTGTCGATCTTGGAGGACACGACGACCTCTGCGGCCTGTGCGCCGACCGTCGACACCGCGGCCAACAACGCGCCCGCGACCAGCGGCTTGAGGAACGGGATCATGCGGCTCTCCTGAGACCCGGAATGAGGCGGCTCGGCTTCCCGTGCGGCCCCTTGCCGGCGAAGGACTACACGAGGCGAACCGGCCCACAAGTCCAAACTCACATATTTTATAGCCGACCAAGGTGAACCGGGAACCGTTCTCGCGCCTTGCTCCGGGATGCGCCGGAGATCAAACTCAACGCCCCAGAGGGTCGAATGCCCCAATGAAGATGCCGAAGCCCAAGGTCAGGAAACAGGTCGCCGCGTTGCCCGTGAGGCTCGACGCCAGCGGGCAGACCCGCGTCCTGCTGATCACGTCGCGTGAGACGAACCGGCTGATCGTTCCCAAGGGCTGGCCCATGAAAGGGCGCAAGGATCACCGCGCTGCCGCGATCGAGGCTCAGGAGGAGGCGGGCGTCATCGGCCGCGTCCACAAGAAGTCGATCGGCTCCTACACCTATTGGAAGCGCCGAGCCGACCACTTCGACCTCTGCCGCGTGAAGGTCTTCATTCTCGAAGTCCAGCGACAGCTTCCAGCCTGGCGCGAAAAGGGTCAGCGCCAGAGTGCCTGGATGCTCGTCGAGGACGCGTCGGAACTCGTCGACGATACGGGGCTGGTGCCTATCCTGCAGCGACTGTCGGAGGTCTGGCCGCGCCGCCCCGGCTCAAAGGCCGCGGCCAGTGCCGCTTCGAAGCCATCGTGAGGCCTGGAGGACCCAGGCCGCCGCCATTATTCGTCGCGGTAAACGCGCTCGCGGCGCTCGTGGCGTTCCTGGGCTTCGACCGACAACGTCGCGATCGGTCTGGCATCGAGCCGCCGCAACCCGATTGGGTCGCCGGTCTCCTCGCAGTAACCGTAGGACCCGTCGTCGAGGCGGGACAACGCTGCGTTGATCTTGGCGATCAGCTTGCGCTGACGATCTCGCGCGCGCAGTTCGATAGCGCGATCTGTCTCGGATGACGCGCGATCGGCAATATCGGGGTGGTTTTCGTTCTCGCTCTGCAGGTTCGACAAAGTCTCGCGGCTTTCGCGCAAGAGTTCATCTCGCCAATCCAGAAGTTTACGCCGGAAGTACGTACGCTGGCGTTCACTCATGAAGACTTCGTCTTCGGAGGGGCTGTACCCAGCTTCTATGGCATCTGAATGTGTCATGCGTGCCAAGCCTCCAGCGCATAACTGCACCCTTGCGGCGAGTGGTTGCCACGACGGACGACCGGACGCAAGTGGATCTTGACTGCCTTTGCCGCGAAGGGTTGCATCCTGGCCAAGATTCTCTCGCGTGCGGGCCCGGAAGCAACAGCCCCGACCGGACAGAGGCTGTACACACCGGTTCCAAACCCACGGACCGAGGAGGCGTGATGAGACGGCTGATCGTCATGCGGCACGCCAAAGCGGCACCGGCTGCGGGACAGGGCGACCATGGGCGGCCCCTGGCGCCCCGAGGTCGGGCGGAAGCGCTCGAGGCGGCACGACGGCTGACGTCGTTGGCCCACCCCGATGCGGCGCTGGTCTCGGACAGCCGGCGGACGCGCGAGACTTTCGAGAGCGCCGCGCCGGCCCTGCCCCCTGCTCTTCCCTGCCGGTTCACCCGCGCGATCTACGGTGCGTCCGCGTCGGCTATTCTCGCCGAAGCCAAGCAGACGTCGGACGACATCGGCTGCCTTCTCGTCATCGGCCATAATCCCGGCATCGGAGACCTCGCCCGCCGCCTTGCCGGCGAGGGCGACCCGCAGGACCTGGAGAGCCTCAAAGAGGGCTTCCCGACCTCCTGCTTCGCCATTCTCGATCTCGACGCAGCGGGTTGGGCCGATCTCGGTGCGCCAGGGCGTCTGGTGTTCCTGCTCCCGGCCGACGAACGGTCGGGCTCGTGAAAGCCGAGGACTGACATGGCCTTCGAGGCGCTGGGTCTCTTGGCCGCACTGCTCCTCGGCCAGCCCGGCGCCCTGGATCCTCTGCTGTCCGCCGACGTCGCGTTCCGCCCGCGCGAAAGAGCGGTCAGCGACTGGCGATGGCAGGCGGCCCAGAACCTCGACGCCTCGCCGGGAGTCCGCGCCAACATCCTCGTTGGCCGCGAACCCGCCGCCGTGACCCGCTGTGTGCGGCTGAACAATTACTGGTGCATCAAGCGTGCCGGCTGGACCGGCGAGATCGCCGCCGACGCCGACGGCCATGTGGCGTTCCGCTCGGCGGCCGACGGAGCGACGGTGGCGGCCCTGCTGCTGCGCCGCTATTACGTCGTCGACGGTCGCCATTCCGCTCTGGCGATCGTCTCGCACTGGGCTCCGGCCTCCTGCGGCCTGTCCGCGTCGGTATCGCGTTACGCCGCGGCCCGGACAGCGCCGAGCGGTCTCGCCTCACGCGGCCTCGGCCGAACGCTGCGGGCGCGGTGGCTCGCCGCACATGGTCATCGTGTCGGTGCCGTCGGGCGGGGTCGAGCCCAGGTCTCCCGCGTGCCGGATCGGCTCATCGGCGCTGCGCTGCCCGCTCCAACCATCGCGCTCGGCCTCGGCTCGGCGCCGGTCAGCCTGTCGGCGGCCCTGCCCGACGTCCTGGCGGGCAGCGCCGCACCGGCGACGGTGACCGGCCCGGCCTGTTCGGGCGACACGGCGAGGATCGCCAACTATGCCGCGAAGGCGGCGGCCGGCATCGCGGCCTCGCCGACGGCAGACCTCGGCCTGTTCGACGCCGCCGGGCAGCCGACACCGAACCTCGCCCGCCTGATGCGCAACATGGCGGCCGTGGAGATCGGGCCGCTCGGCGTCTCGACGGGCCTCGTCGAAACGGCCGTCGCCCAGGCTGCGGCCGTGGTGGCGGCACGGCGCGCGGCGGCGAGCGGCGGTCCTGTGCCCAGCCCTGGCGCCGCACCCGCGAGCCGCCTAAATGAGGGCCGCCGTCCGGAACCCACCCCTTGAGCCTGCTCACCGATCTCGCCTTCGAGGCCCGCGTCACCGCCCGGAGCGTCGCCGATTACGTCACCGGCAACGGGCTCCGTCTCGGCGTCACGGGCCTGTCTCGGGCGGGCAAGACGGTGTTCATCACCGCCTTGGTGCAGGCCCTGACGACCCGTGGCGCCCGGCTCCCCGTCTTCCGGGCCTCCGCCGAAGGCCGCATCACCCGCGGCTTCCTGCAGCCGCAGCCCGACGATGCCGTGCCGCGCTTTGCCGTCGAAGATCACCTCGCCGCTCTTACGATCGAACGCCGCTGGCCGGAATCGACGCGCCGCATCTCGGAACTCCGCATCACCATCGACTACGAACGCCGGGCGGGGTGGCGCCCCGGACCGGCGTCGCTGACCCTCGACATCGTCGATTACCCCGGTGAGTGGCTGCTGGATCTTCCGCTGCTCGGGAAGACCTACGCTCAATGGTCGGAGGAGACGCTCGAGGCCAGCGCCGCGGCGGCGCGCGCGCCCCTTGCCGCGGAGTGGCGCGGCTATACGGCCATGTTAGGCGCCGATCCCGCATCGACCGAAGACACAACAAGGCGTTGCGCCGAACTCTTCACCCAATATCTAAGGGCCAGCCGCGCCGACCTTTACGCCCTGTCGACCCTGCCGCCCGGCCGTTTCCTGATGCCGGGCGACCTCGAAGGCTCGCCCATGCTGACCTTCGCACCGCTGCCGGGTGCGGCCTCGGCGCGCCCAGGTTCGTTGGCGGCCACGATGGAACGCCGCTACGAAAGCTACAAGGCTCACGTCGTCAAACCCTTCTTCCGCGACCACTTCGCCCGGCTCGATCGCCAGATCGTACTGGTCGACGCTCTGTCGGCACTGAACTCGGGTCCCGCCGCGGTGCGCGACCTGCAAAACGCCATGACGGACGTGCTCCAGGCCTACCGGGCGGGGCGATCGAACCTCCTCTCGACGCTGTTCAGGCCGCGAATCGACCGCATCCTCTTTGCCGCCACCAAAGCCGATCACCTGCACCACACGTCCCATGACCGGCTCGAAGCGATCCTGCGGCTCCTCGTCGCCCGCGCCATCGCCAAGGCCGAGGATGTCGGAGCCGGCATCGACGTGATCGCGCTGGCGGCCGTGAGGGCCACGCGGGAGGCCGCCGTCAAGCATGGGCGCGAGACGCTCGACGCCATCGTGGGCACACCCCTGCCGGGCGAAATCATCGATGGCGAAAGCTTCGACGGTCTGGGCGAGGCCGCCATCTTCCCGGGCGACCTTCCACGCGACCCCAAAGTGGCGCTGCGCGGCGACGGGCTTGCTCTTGCGGAAGGCGACAACGACTACCGCTTCGTCCGCTTCCGTCCGCCCCTGCCCGAAACGACGCCGGAGGGTGCGGCGCTGCTGCCCCACATCCGACTCGACCGGGCGCTTCAGTTCCTGCTCGGGGACAAGCTCGCATGACGATCCCGCACGATCGACCTCAGGATCGGCCCAGTGCCCGCCCGCGGGCCTTCAGGCTCGATCCGACGGACCGCAGCGAGGGCATGGGCGCAGCCCTGCTCGGCTCCGGCGTCCTGCTCGAGCCACAGCTCGACCCCTACGCTCGCGAGGCCGCGCTCGTGGCCTTGCCTCCCGACGAGGCCGCCATCGAGGAGGCGCAAGCCCTCGGCATGAAGCGCAAGTCGCGCCGGGGCTGGGGAACCGTCTTCGGAGCGGCGCTGGGCGGGCTGGTGTCGCTGTCGCTCTGGCTTTGGGTCGATCACCTGGTCGGCGATCTCTTCGCTCGCACCCCCGCGCTGGGCTGGTTCGGCCTCGGCCTCCTCGGTCTGCTCGGACTGGCGGCGCTGGTTCTGCTGGTGCGCGAATGGGTCGGCGTGTTGCGCCAGGCCAAGGTGGCGCGGCTTCACGCCGATCTCGCGGCGGCGCGCCTCGCCGACGACCGGGACGCGGCGCGGCGCCTCGTTGCGGAGGTCTCAGCGCTTTATGCCGCACGACCCGAGACGGCGCGAGGACGGGCCGACATCGCCCAGTCGTCGCGCGAGATCGTCGACGGTCGCGATCTCATCGACATCGCCGAAAGCACCCTGCTCCGCCCGCTCGATCGCGCGGTTGCGTCGGATATCGCTGCGGCGGCGAAGCGCGTGTCGCTCGTCACCGCCATCAGCCCGCGTGCCGTGTTCGACCTGCTCTTCGTGGCGGCGCAGATCGTCTGGCTGATCCGCCGCATCGCCGAACGCTACAGCGGCCGACCGGGGCTGCTCGGTTTCCTCAAGCTCGCGCGGTCGGTCGGAGCGCATCTCGCCGTCACGGGCGGGATGGCGGTCGGCGACAGCCTCGTCCAGCAGGTCGTGGGCCACGGCATCGCGGCGAAACTCTCGGCCCGCCTCGGCGAAGGCGTGCTCAACGGCATGCTGACGACGCGCGTCGGGCTCTCCGCCATGGCGGTCTGCCGGCCTATGCCCTTCGGCGTCGAACGCCAGCCCGGCGTCAAGGACGTGGCGCCCTTCCTGTTCAAAAGCGAGGGTTGACCCTTTAAGGGCTGCCGGCCCCCGTGAGGGCGCGGGAGGCGTCCCACAGGCGGCGCGCGGCCGCATCGTCCTGCCCCGCCCGGCTGGGCTTCACCAGTTTCGCCTTTGCGTAATAGCCGCCGGACTGCCCCGCCACATCCGGCGAGGTCGCGAGATAGAGCAGCGTGGCGGCTCCCTTCTCGGGTGAGATCGCGAAGAGCGATTTGGCGAGGCCGAAGGCTTGACGCCCGAAGCCGCGGCTCTCGTCCCCGAATCGCGACGCGACGAAGCCCGGGTGAAAACACGTGGCTGTGACGCCGGTGCCCGCGAGCCGTCGGGCGAGTTCGCGCGTGAACAGCACGTTGCAGAGCTTGGCTCGGCAATAGGCCATGAAGCCTTTGTAGTTTCGCGTGCCCTGCAGATCGCCGAAGTCCAGCGATGCGAACCGGTGCGCGTCGGACGAGGTCGAGACGATGCGGGACGGGGCTGCGGCCTCGAGGGCGGAAAGCAGCGCATCGGTCAGGACGAAATAGCTGAGGTGATCGAGCGCGAAGGTGGTTTCGACCCCGTCCTCCGTCTCCGTCCTGTCTGGAAACCAAGCCCCGGCATTGTTGACCAGCACATCGATCCGCGGCTCGGCGGCCGCGATCGAGGCGCCGACTCGCTTCATGTCGGCGACGCGCGACAGATCACCGATGTGGAGCGTGTGGTTCGCCTCGGGCGAGATGCGTCGGAGTCGCTTCAACGTGGCTTCGGCGCGGGCCGGGTCGCGCGCCACAAGCACGATGCGGGCGCCCTGCCGGGCGAGATCGAGCGCAGCCGCGAGGCCGATGCCCGATGTGCCGCCCGTGATCACCACTGTCTTGATCGCCATGATCGAACCTCCGCTCTGTCCCCATGGTCAATGCGGCTGGACCTCGGTCGAACACGCGGCAAAACGCTCGGCGCTACGGCGCGAGGGCCTTCTCGATGACGACGAAGTGCAGATCGTCCCGCAGCGGCCGCCCGAAACGTTCGTCGCCATAGGGAAAAGGCTTGGTTCGGCCGGTCGGATGGTAGCCGCGGCGCCCGTAGAAGGCGATCAATTCGGTCCGGCTATGGATCACCGTCATTTCGACGGCGGTGCAGCCCGCATCACGGGCCCGCCGCTCGACCTCAGCGATCAGCAGTCGGCCGAGCCCCTGCCCCTGATGGCCCGGTGAGACGGTCAGCATCGCCAGGTGACAGACAAGACGTTCCGCATCGTCTCGGAAGGTCTGCATCAGGACACAGGCGAGGATCGGGCCATCCGCCTCTCTGCGCAGCAGAAGGATCGCGCTCGGATCCGGGGCATTCAGTTCGTCGGCGAGGCTCGCCGGGTCGGTCCGCTGGCCGTCGAGCAGGTCGGACTCGTTGGTCCAGCCCTGACGCGCCGAGGCGCCGCGATAGGCCGAGTTGACCATGGCGGCGAGAGGTTCGAGATCGTCGCGGGTGGCCGGGGTGATGGTGAATTCCGTCAAGCCGCTACCTCGATAGGGTCGCACATCTGGATCCGTGGTTCCTTGCCCTCGTCCCGAGCCCATCGAGCCAAGACGGCTCCTCTATGCTTGGTCTGACGACGCGACGTCGGCCTCCTCGACGCCGGCGCGCAGGTTCTCGGAGCGTGGCATGCCGACGATGTTGTAGCCGCCATCGACGAAATGCACTTCGCCGGTGACCCCATTCGACAGGCCGGACAGCAGATAGAGCGCCGAGCCGCCGACATCCTCGATGCTGACCGGACGGCGCAGCGGCGCGTGGGCGCGATGGTAGTTGTACATGAAGCGCGCATCCGTGATGCCGGCCCCCGCCAGAGTGCGGACCGGACCGGCCGAGATGGCGTTCACCCGCACACCCTGGGCGCCGTAATCGGCCGCGAGATAGCGGACCGAGGCTTCGAGCGCCGCCTTGGCGACCCCCATGACGTTGTAATTGGGGGTCACCCGGGTGGCGCCCCCGAAGGTCAGCGTCAGCATGGAGCCCCCCGGTGCCATCATCGGAGCGACGCGTTTTGCGATTTCGGTGAAGGAGAAGGCCGAGATCACCATGGTGCGCACGAAGTTCTCGCGCGTCGTGTCGGCGTAGCGGCCCTTGAGCTCGTTCTTGTCCGAGTAAGCGATACCGTGCACCAGGAAGTCGATCGTCTCGAAGCGGTCCCGGACGGCGTCGAGCGCCGCATCGACGGTCTCGAGCCTCTCGACGTCGCAGGGCACGACGAGGTCGGAGCCGAGCGACTGCGCCAGCGGCTTGACGCGCTTGCCGAGCGCCTCGCCCTGGTAGGTGAAGGCGAGTTCCGCGCCCTCGGCCGCCAGCGCCTTGGCGATGCCCCAGGCGATCGAATGATCGTTGGCGACACCCATGATCAGCCCGCGCTTGCCGCGCATCAACCCGCCCGCGGCCGAAGTGCCGATCGTCGTTTCCTGCGCCATGATCAAAGGTCCGGATGCTGGAAGACGAGGGATGCGTTGGTGCCGCCGAAGCCGAAGCCGTTCGACAGGACCGTGCCGATCCTGACGCCGTCCCGCCGCTCCCGAACGATCGGCATGTCGGCGAAAGCGGGGTCGATCGTCTCCACGTTGGCGCTCTCGCAGATGAAGTCGTTGTTCATCATCAGCAGCGAGAAGACCGCCTCGATGGCGCCGGTGGCGCCCTGGGCGTGCCCCGACAGGCTTTTCGTCGCGGCGATCGGCGGGCAGCTGTCGCCGCCGCCGAAGACGTCACGCAGGGCTTCGATCTCGGCCTCGTCGCCCTTGGGGGTCGAGGTGGCGTGCGGGTTGATGTAATCGACCGGCGCCTTCACGCCCTCCAGCGCCATGCGCATGCAGCGACGCGCACCCTCGCCCGAGGGGGCCACCATGTCGTGACCGTCCGACGCCAGGCCATAGCCCACGATCTCGCCGAGGATCTTCGCGCCACGCGCAACGGCGTGGTCGCGGTCCTCCAGCGTCAGGATCCCCGCGCCGGCCGAAATCACGAAGCCGTCACGGTCCTTGTCGAAGGCGCGGGATGCCACGGCAGGCCGGTCGTTGAAGTTGGACGACATGGCGCCCATCGCGTCGAACAGGACGGAGAGCGTCCAGTCGAGTTCCTCGCAGCCGCCCGCGAACATCACATCCTGCTTGCCGTATTTGATCGCCTCGTAGGCGTTGCCGATGCAGTGGTTGGAGGTCGCGCAGGCCGAGGCGATCGAATAATTGATCCCCTTGATCTTGAACCACGTCGCCAAAGTCGCCGAAGCGGTAGACGACATGGCCTTGGGCACCGCGAAGGGACCGACCTTCTTGGGGCCCTTGGTGCGGGCAATGTCGGCCGACTCGACGACGGTGCGGGTCGAGGGTCCGCCCGATCCCACGATGATGCCCGTGCGGGGATTCGAGACCTCGTCGGGCTGCAGGCCGCTCTGGGCGATCGCCTGTTCCATGGCGACCTGCGCCCAGGCGCTGCCGCCACCGTGGAACCGCATCGCCCGGCGGTCGAGCACCGTCTCGGGATCCAGCGTCGGGGCGCCGTGAACCTGGGAGCGGAAGCCGAGTTCGGCATAACGCTCGGCCCGCACGATCCCCGATCGGGCGTTCCTGAGGGAGTCCAGGACCTCGTCGGCAGAGCTGCCGATGGATGAGACGATGCCCATCCCGGTAACGACGACGCGACGCATAGTGATCAACTCCCTGGGCCGGCGGGCTCGAGGCGAAGCTGAGCTTCTGCCGGGTCCCGAACGGTCCCTCATGTCAAACGGGGCCCGGCTCGCGGCAAGGGCGGCCGGTGAAATTCCTCAGGCTGGTTCGGGCTTGAACAAGCCGACGCGTAGGTCGCGCGCCTCGTAGATGCGGCGCCCGTCGGCTTCGAGCCAGCCATCGGCGATGCCGAGCACGAGCTTGCCCTTGAACACGCGCTTGATGTCGATGCCGTAGACGACCCGCTTCACGGTCGGGAGGACCTGATCGGTGAACTTCACCTCACCCACGCCGAGGGCGCGGCCCTTGCCCGGCAGGCCGAGCCAGCCGAGGTAAAAGCCGACGAGCTGCCAGAGCGCATCGAGGCCGAGGCAACCGGGCATGACGGGGTCACCCTGGAAGTGGCAGGCGAAGAACCAAAGGTCGGCCTTCACGTCGAGCTCGGCCCGGATCACGCCCTTGCCATTGGCGCCGCCGTCTTCCGCGATCTCGGCGATACGGTCGAACATCAGCATCGGGGGAAGCGGGAGTTGGGCGTTGCCGGGACCAAAGAGCTCGCCGCGGCCGCAGGCCAGGAGATCGCCGTGTTCGAAACTCGAGCGCTTGTCGCCCATGTATCCCAAAACCTTCTTCGCCGCGCATCGGGGATCGGCACGGGTCTTTGAAAGGGTCTGGTATCACGGCATAAGGCGGGCCGAAAGTCTCGTCCCGGGGCGGCCTGCGCCGGACGCGACGGCCCTTCAACCCTGCGAGTCCGCCAATGAAGATCCTGACCGTCGTGGCGGTGGCCCTGGTCGATGCCGACGACCGCGTGCTGATCGCCCAGCGACCCCAGGGCAAGTCCCTGGCGGGTCTATGGGAGTTTCCCGGCGGCAAGCTCGAACCGGGCGAGAGGCCCGAGGCGGCCCTGATCCGGGAGCTCGACGAGGAGCTCGGCATCACTGTGAAGGAGGCCTGCCTGGCCCCCCTCACCTTCGCCAGCCACGCCTATCCGGAGTTCCACCTGCTGATGCCGCTCTGGGTGTGCCGCCGCTGGGATGGGTTGGTGTCGTCGCGGGAGGGGCAGGCACTGAAATGGGTGCGACCCGGCCAGCTGCGCGATTACCCCATGCCGCCCGCCGACGAGCCGCTGATCCCGCCGCTGATCGAGCTTCTGGGAGTTTGAGGCAGGAGGCACATTCGCGCCATTCAAGACAGAATGCGAGGCAAGTCACGCAGCTTGTCTGAGATGCGCGACGCGGCTGCGCCTTGCATCATATAACAATATCTTTATATGAGCATGTGACACCACGGAGCAAATGATGAGCCAGGATATCGACGCTCTGTTCGCCGAAGGCACGGGCCGCGTTCGGGACGGCCGCCAGGATGGCGCCGAGATCCTCGCCGCTCTGACTGCGGCGGCGCGCGAACGCATCCTGGTGCTCGACGGCGCCATGGGCACGCAGATCCAGGGCCTCGACTACGAGGAGAGCCACTTCCGCGGCCACCGGTTCCAGGCCTGCGAGTGTCACCTCAAGGGCAACAACGATCTCCTCACGCTGACGCAACCCGAGGCCATCGAGGCGATTCACTACGCCTATGCCAAGGCGGGTGCCGACATCGTCGAGACCAACACCTTTTCCTCCACCTCCATCGCCCAGGCCGATTACGGCATGGAGGAGGCCGTCTACGAGCTCAACCGCGACGGCGCGCGGCTCGCCAAGCGCGCCCTGCTCCGCGCCGAGCGCGAGGACGGCCGCCGCCGCTTCGTCGCCGGGGCGCTCGGGCCCACCAACCGCACAGCCTCGATTTCGCCCGACGTCAACGACCCCGGCTTCCGCGCCGTGACCTTCGACGACCTGCGCGTCGCCTATACGGAGCAGGTCCGCGGCCTGATCGACGGCGGCGCCGACATCATCCTGATCGAGACGATCTTCGACACGCTGAACGCCAAGGCGGCCTATTTCGCCACCCATGAGGTCTTCGAAGAGACCGGCATCCACCTGCCGGTGATGATCTCCGGCACCATCACGGACCTCTCCGGCCGCACCCTGTCGGGCCAGACCCCGACGGCTTTCTGGAACGCGCTGAGCCACGCCAAGCCCTTCACCATCGGGCTGAACTGCGCGCTCGGTGCCGAGGCCATGCGGCCGCATCTCGGCGAGCTCTCCGCCGCCGCCGACACGTTCGTCTGCGCCTATCCGAACGCCGGACTGCCGAACGAATTCGGCCTCTACGACGAGAGCCCGGAGATGATGGCGAAACAGGTCGCCGGCTTCGCCGACGAGGGCCTCGTCAATGTCGTCGGCGGCTGCTGCGGTTCCACCCCCGATCACATCCGCGCCATCGCGGAAGCCGTCGCGGGCAAGCCCCCCCGCGCCATTCCGACGATCGCCCCGATGATGCGCCTGTCGGGCCTCGAGCCCTTCGCGCTGTCGCCCGATATCCCCTTCGTCAACATCGGCGAGCGCACCAACGTCACCGGCTCGGCGCGCTTCCGCAAGCTGATCAAGGAGGGCGACCTCGTGGGGGCGCTCGACGTGGCGCGAGACCAGGTGGTCAACGGCGCCCAGATCATCGACGTCAACATGGACGAAGGTCTCATCGACTCCGAAAAGGCGATGATCGACTTCCTCAACCTCGTCGCCGCCGAGCCAGACATCGCCCGCGTGCCGGTGATGATCGATTCGTCGAAGTTCTCGGTGATCGAGGCCGGCCTGAAGCGCGTCCAGGGCAAGGCGCTGGTCAATTCCATCTCGATGAAGGAGGGCGAGGAGGCCTTCCTCAAGGCCGCCCGTCTGGTGCGCGCCTACGGCGCCGCTGTCGTCGTGATGGCCTTCGACGAGCAGGGCCAGGCCGACACGCTGGAGCGCAAGGTCGCGATCTGCACGCGCGCCTACGAGCTGCTCGTCGCCGACGGCTTCCCGCCGGAAGACATCGTCTTCGACCCCAACGTCTTCGCGGTGGCGACCGGCATCGAGGAGCACGACGGCTACGGCGTGGCCTTCCTCGAGGCGACGCGCATCATCCGTACCACCCTGCCCCACGCCCATATTTCGGGCGGCGTCTCCAACCTCAGCTTCTCGTTCCGCGGCAACGAGCCCGTGCGCGAGGCCATGCATGCCGTGTTCCTGTACCATGCCATCCAGGCTGGCATGGACATGGGCATCGTCAACGCGGGCCAGCTCGCCATCTACGAGACGATCGATCCCGAGCTGCGCGAGGCCTGCGAGGACGTCGTCCTCAACCGCCGCCCCGACGGCACCGAGCGGCTGCTCACGGTCGCTCAGCGCTACCGTGGCGTGAAGGGCCAGGAGGCCAAGGCGCAGGATCTGACCTGGCGCGAGAAGCCCGTGGCGGAACGCCTGAGCCATGCCCTGGTCAACGGCATCACCGAATATATCGACGTCGACGTCGAGGAGGCCCGCCTCGCCGCCGAGCGGCCGCTGCACGTCATCGAAGGGCCGCTGATGGCCGGCATGAACGTCGTCGGCGACCTGTTCGGCGCCGGCAAGATGTTCCTGCCCCAGGTGGTGAAGTCCGCCCGCGTGATGAAGCAGGCCGTCGCCATCCTGCTGCCCTACATGGACGCGGAAAAACTCGCCAACGGCGGCGACGGCGAGCGTCAGGCCGCCGGTCGCATCCTGATGGCGACCGTGAAGGGGGACGTCCACGATATCGGCAAGAACATCGTCGGCGTCGTGCTGGCCTGCAACAATTACGAGGTCATCGACCTCGGCGTCATGGTGCCGGCGGCCAAGATCCTGGAAGTCGCCAAGGAGAGACAAGTCGACGTCATCGGCCTCTCCGGCCTGATCACGCCCTCGCTCGACGAGATGGTGCATGTCGCCGCCGAGATGGAGCGCCAGGGTTTCCACGTGCCGCTGCTCATCGGCGGCGCCACGACGAGCCGCGTCCACACGGCCGTGAAGGTCCATCCCCGCTACTCCTCGGGTCAGGCCGTCTATGTCACGGATGCGAGCCGCGCCGTCGGCGTGGTGTCGAGCCTGCTGTCGCCCGACAACAAGGACGCCTTCGTCGAGCGCACCCGCGCCGAATACCGCAAGGTGGCCGACGCCCATGCTCGTAGCGAGGCCGACAAGCAGCGCCTGCCGCTGGCCAAGGCCCGCGCCAACAGGCTGCAGATCGATTGGAGCGCCTATGAGCCGCCGGTGCCGAGTTTCCTCGGCACGCGCACCTTCGAAACCTACGACTTGGCCGACCTCGCCCGCTTCATCGACTGGACGCCCTTCTTCTCCACCTGGGAGCTGAAGGGCCGCTATCCGGCGATCCTCGACCACGAGACGCAGGGGCCGGCGGCGCGCGCCCTCTTCGACGACGCCAAGGCCATGCTGGCCAAGATCGTCGCGGAAGGCTGGTTCAAGCCCAAGGCCGTTGTGGGCTTCTGGCCGGCCGAAGCGGTCGGCGACGACATCCGGCTCTTCACCGACGAGGCGCGCGACGAGGAGGCGGCGACCTTCTACACGCTGCGCCAGCAGCTCTCGAAGGGCGGCGGCCGGGCTAGCCTGGCGCTGTCCGACTTCGTGGCACCGCGCGGCGACTATGTCGGCGGCTTCGTGGTCACGGCCGGCATGGAAGAGGAAATCCTGTCGGAGCGCTTCTCCCGCGCCAACGACGATTACTCCTCGATCATGGTCAAGGCTCTGGCGGACCGCTTCGCCGAGGCCTTCGCCGAGGCGCTGCACCAGCGCGTGCGCCGCGAACTCTGGGGCTATGCGCCGGGCGAGCAGTTCGGCCCGGACGAGCTGGTGGGCGAGCCCTACCGCGGCATACGCCCGGCGCCCGGCTATCCGTCCCAGCCCGACCACACCGAAAAGGCGACGCTGTTCCGCCTTCTCGACGCCGAAGCCAAGGTCGGCGTGAAGCTGACGGAGAGCTTCGCCATGTGGCCGGGCTCCTCCGTCTCGGGGCTCTACCTCGGGCACCCCGACGCGCATTATTTCGGGGTCGCCAAGGTCGAGCGCGACCAGGTCGAGGATTACGCGGCCCGCAAGGGCATGCCGGTCGCCGAGGTCGAGCGCTGGCTCGGACCGATCCTCAACTACGTGCCGGGCGCGGCACCGCTGGCGCAGGCGGCGGAATGATGAAGGCGACGCTCGCAGCAGTCGGCCCTTCGGATCCCGTCGCGCTTGAGTTGTACTTCAGCTTCGATGACAGCCTGACAGGAGTCTAACGGGATCGGTCCACGACGCCTCACGCCGGGACACACGGCGAGGATGGCGTCTCGTGCCCCGCCCTTAACCGTTCATTCGGCAGTTCCGGAGAAGGCTTGGGACATGCGTATCGAGACCCGCCGCGTCCAACGGCGTGGTGCCGCGGCGCAGTTGTCTCGGGGCATATAGCTGCGCTGTGCCGGCGTTCGTCGTGAAGGTGTTCGATCATGCTGACCGGCCGCCCTATCGCCCTCGCTCTGCCGGCCACGCCACTCATGCTTGGCCGGCTGACGCGGGCTATGCTCGTGCTGCTGATCGCCATCACCGTCGCCATCTCCACGGCGCTCGCCGTGAGCGCCGTCGGCTCCGATCCGGCGCGGCCGACCGTGGTCGATTTCCACCCGTTTTACCTCGCCGGTCGCCTCGCCTTGGAAGGTCACTTCGCGGACAGCTACGACGTTCCCCGCATGCATGCGCTCTTGAGCGCGTTCGGCGGCCGGGATGCCCTCATCCCCTTTGACTATCCCCCGTCGTTCGGCCTCGTGTTGGCACCGCTGGCGATGCTGCCGCTCGGCGCGGCCTTCCTGATCTTCACAGCGACGACGCTCGCGCTCTACCTCGGCGTTCTGCGGCGGCTCGCCGGCCCATTCTTCTGGACGGTCCTGATGACCATCGCCCCGTTGATCCTTGTCAATTTGCGCATGGGGCAGAATGGCCTTCTGACGGGCGCTCTCGCGGGACTGTCCGCCGCCGCGATCCTGAGCCGGCGCTCCGGCCTGGGCGGCTGCGCCGCCGGCCTGCTGGCCTTCAAGCCGCAAGTCGCCATGATGTTGCCGGTCCTGTTCGCGCTGCGACGGGACTGGACGGCGTTGGCCGTGGCGACGGCGACCGCTACCCTCCTCATGCTGCTGGCGGTGCTCGCCTTCGGGGCGGACAGCATTCCTGGGTTTCTGGCGAGCACCGCCGTCTTAGCAGGCCTCATGACGGACGGCTCGCTGCACCTCAATCGCCTGACCTCGATCTACGCCTTCGCGTCGAGCTTCGGGGCCGGCCCGCGCCTCGCACTCGTCCTGCACGGCTGTGCGCTCGTCGTGACCGCCGGCGTGACGGCGGCCTTCGTCCTGCGGCAGGCGAGGGACCGCGACGCGGATGAACGTTGCGCCGGCCTGCTGCTGATGGCCACGGCCTTCGTCAGCCCCTATTTCTCCGACTACGATCTTCCCATATCCGCGGCAGGCCTCGCCCTCGTTCTGCCGGACTTGGCGGAAGCCATGTCCCTGCGCCGTCTGGTGACGCTGCTGATCGGCATGAGTCTGGCCGGCTTCGTGGGAATCCCACTGGCCGAACTGGGCAACGTCATACCCCTGACCCCGCCGTCGGTCGGAGGTCCTCTCCTGCTGCTGTGCTTCCTGACGGTCGTAGGCGCGCTCGATCGTCAAGGGCGAGCGAGGCGTCTCGTCGCCCGTCATGACCTGCCGCCAGCTTGCTGATTGCCGGCGGCCTCACCCGATCGCCAACTTCTCCCCCGCCGCGCCCCCCGCTTCGTAGGCCCCCTCGGCGATAAAGCGCCGTGGGCCGCCCTGCCCTTCGACCATCACGAGCCCGAGGCCAGCAAAGGCCTCGTCCACCGCCGAGGTTTTCAAGATCGCGAGGTCGCGTCCGGTGCCGCGGTGGCGGGCGTCTCTCACGGCCTTGAGAGCATCGAGCTTGTCGGCGATGCCACTCACCATGCCGAGCACGAAGGACGCGTTCACCATGTGGCGGTCGCGCGTGTCGAAGCGGGCGTAGTCGCGGCTCGTCTTGTAGCGGCCGAGTTCGGCCCGCACGGCGCCGTCCACCGTTTCAGCAAGGTCCCGCGCCGCCGCGGCATCTTCGGGCAGGCCGAAGAAGACGTGGTTCACGGCTCCCTCGCCCCCCTTCTCGCGCCAGACGCGGCAGTCGCAGAAGGCCGCGATGGCGCCAATGCAAGGGTCGAGGGGCACGCGCTTTCTGTGGCGGGACGCGAAGGCGACCCGCTCGCAGGGGGAGTCCCGGATCTCGACGTCGGATAGCGACAGCGCGTGGCGATCTAGCAGTTCGGCTACCTTGGCGGCGGCCGACAAGGCCTCGCCCTCGGTGCAGCCGTTCTCGATCGTCTTGGCGAGCAGCGCCGCGATGCGGAGCCGGAGCTTGTCCCGATCAGTCGACATGCAGCCTCGCGGCGGGACAGGGCCGGAGCACCCGGATGATGGACGGCGTTGCACACATGTAACGTTGTAACACTCTCTTGCGGAATGTTGCGACAGCCTTTAACCCAGCGGCAGAGGCAGCTTAGATCGGGCCAAGCCCAGTCCTCGTCGAGACAAGGCCCTAGTGCCCAGGTCGGCTGCGCGAGAGGACAGTAAATTCATGGTAGAACTTTCGAGCGAGCTGCGGCTGATCGAGCTCGCGACTGAAATCGTCTCGGCCTATGTGGCCCATAATGCGGTGCCGGCGAGCGACGTGCCTGTATTGATGAAGACGGTACATTCGGCGCTGGACCGGATGCAGACGGGTGAAGCGCCGGAACCCGTCGTCGAGCAACAGCAGCCTGCCGTGTCGATCCGCAAGTCGGTGACGGACGATTACATCGTCTGCCTGGAGGATGGGCGCAAGTTCAAGTCGCTGAAGCGGCATCTGCAATCCGCCTATGGGCTGACGCCCGACCAATATCGCGCCAAATGGGGCCTGCCGCGCGAGTATCCCATGGTGGCGCCCGCCTATGCCAGCAAGCGTTCCGAACTCGCTCGCAAGATCGGTCTCGGTCGCAAGGCCGAAGGCTAAAGCGCTCTCCGTCAGCCCATGCGACTTCCGCTCGTCCCCGCTCCGGGGGGATGAGCGCAGCAGGAAGACCGGTCGACCCGCCTCAATCCGACAGTAGTGCGTCTCTCAGCAGGTCCCAACTGGCGCGGTCGGGAGCACACAATAGGCCGCCCTCATGCCGTGTCGCGGCATAGGGCGTGCCGTCAAGGCAGGCCGAATAGCCGCCCGCTTCGCGATGCAGAAGCCAGCCCGCCGCATGATCCCAGGGCATCAGCTTCGAGTAGAGGGCGAAATCGTAGAAGCCGCCGCAGAGCAGTCGGTATTGATGGGCGGCGCAACGATAGTCGCTCGCATTGGCGACGCGGGGGAAGCGGCCCGGCACGCGTGAGCGCTCGTCTCCGGGGAAGAAGGTCCAGGAAACGAGGCCCGCCATTTCGGCGAGAGCCGGAGCGACTCCGACGCGGAGATCCTCCCGGCGGCCGTCCGCGCGCTGCAGCCAGGCCCCCTCGCCGCGCAAGGCCAGCGCCCAATCGTCCTCGACGGGATCGAGGATCACCCCGGCGACGATCTCGCCGCGGCGCAGCACCGCCGCCATGACGCCGAAGAGCGGCAGGTTCGACGCGAAGTTCTTGGTGCCGTCGACCGGATCGATCACGAAGGCGAGGTCGGGCTCGGCCAGCGTGTCGAGCAGCGACGCATCGCGTTCGGTCGCTTCCTCTCCGACCACGACACATCCCGGAAAGGCTTTTGACAGAGCCGCCGTGATGGCGACCTCGGCCGCCTCGTCGGCGTCCGTCACGAGATCCTGACGCGAGGTCTTCTCGCGCGTGCGCTTCGGCACGAGGCCGCGGAAGCGCGGCATGATCTCGGTCCGGGCGGCATCGCGCAGGATTTCGACGACGGTGCCGAGATCGGCATGGGTAAAGGTCGACACGAGCGAGCACCGGGCGTAAGGATAGATACCCGCTCCTACAGGTCCGGGCCGGCTTTTTCAAACCGGCCCGGCAATCGCCAGTACACGCTCATCGACCCGCTCATCTCTGAAGGCGCGGGGATGAGCGGACGATCTGTGCGGAGGTCAGCCACTCCCCTCCAACTTAGGCGATGCGGGCCTCGACAGCGTCGCCGACCGCGACCGGATGGGCCAGGGCGGCGTTGAGCTGGGCCTGGTCGAGTTCACCCTCCCAGCGGCTGATCACCAGCGTGGCGACTCCGTTTCCGACGAGATTGGTCAGCGCCCGGCACTCGCTCATGAACTTGTCGATGCCGACCAGGATCGCCACTGCGGCGAGCGGAATTTCGGGCACGATCTCGAGCGTCGCCGCGAGCGTGATGAAGCCCGCGCCGGTGACACCGGAGGCGCCCTTCGAGGTCAGGGCCGCGATGAGCAGGATTTTCAGCTCCTGACCGAGCGACAGGTCGGTGTTGGTGGCCTGCGCCAGGAACAGCACCGCCAACGTCATGTAGATGTTGGTGCCGTCGAGGTTGAAGCTGTAGCCGGTCGGGATCACCAGACCGACCACGGGCTTCGAAGCGCCCAGCGCCTGCATCTTGCGGATCATGCTGGGCAGCACCGTTTCCGAGGACGAGGTGCCGAGCACGATGAGCAACTCGTCCTTGATGTAGACGATGAAGCGCCAGATCGAGAAGCCAGCCGCCCGCGCGATGAGGCCGAGCACGACGAACACGAACAGCAGGCTCGTCAGGTAGAAAGTGGCGATCAACTCGCCGAGATAGGCGAGGCTTTTGAAGCCGAAGGCGCCGACCGTGAACGCCATGGCCCCGAAGGCGCCGATCGGCGCGAAATGGACGATGATGCCGATGATGCGGAAGAACACCTTGCCGGCGGCGTCGATGCCCGCCGCGACCCGCTCACCGACCTCGCCCATCCGCGACACCGCGATGCCGGTCAGGATGGCGACCAGCAGCACCTGCAGCAGATCACCCTTGGCGAAGACGTCGCCGTAGCTGGTGGGGATGATGGACAGCAGATGCGCCGTGACGCTGTCGCCCTTCGCGGCCGTGACGTAGCTGGCGACCGAGGCGGTGTCGAGGGTCTTGGGATCAATGTTGAAGCCGGCGCCGGGCTTCACGACGTCGGCCACGATGAGGCCGATGGCGAGCGCCAGGGTCGAGACGATCTCGAAATACACGATGGCCTTGATGCCGACACGACCGACCCGCTTCAGATCCCCCATCGTGGCGATACCGTGGACCACGGTGCAGAAGATGACCGGAGCGATCATCATCCGGATAAGGTTCACGAAGGCGTCGCCGAAGGGCTTCATCTGCGCCGCGAACCCGGCCTTGCCGGGAGAGGCCACGCCGAGCAGCGCCCCGATCACGATGGCGATGAGAACCTGGACGTAGAGCAGCCTGTACCACGGGCGGCGCGGGGCCGCGGTGAGGACGCGCGGGTCTTCCGCATTCATGGTTGGGCATCTCCCTGCTTTTGCTTGAAGCGTAACGGCGGCGATGCGTGGTGGGAAGGGGTTTGCTCCCCCGGGAGATGCTTCACCCCCGCAAATCGACTGGGCGCGATACACCTCGTTCGCCGACGCGAGCGATCACCCTGCTCTGCCGCGACGTGGACCGACTCCCCTCTCCCTTGTGGAAAGGGGAGCCGCGTTGAGCGGTCCCTCAAGGCGTAGGATCCACCTCCCCATCCCGGGGAAGGATCAGTCTCAGACGTCGCTGCCGGCCTTGGCGGCGGCGAGGGCCGTCATGTTGACGATACCGCGCGCCGTGACCCTCTGCACGAGAACATGCAAGGGCTTCTGCAGACCGAGCAGCATGGGCCCGACCTGCAGGCCGCTGGCAGAGGCGCCGAGCAGCGTCAGGCCGATATTGGCGGCGTCGAGGTTCGGCATGACCAGGAGGTTCGCCGCACCCTCGAGCGGGCTGTCCGACACGAGACGATCGCGCAAGGGCGGGCTCAGCGCCGCATCGGCGTGCATCTCGCCATCGACCTCGAGGTCGGGCGCCTGAGCCCGGATCAGGCTGAGCGCCCGGCGCATCTTGCGGGCCGATGGCGAGGCCGAAGCGCCGAAGCTCGAGTGGCTGAGCAGCGCCGCCTTCGGCACGACGCCGAAACGCTTCACCTCCTCGGCGGCGAGCAGCGTCATTTCGGCGATCTGCTCCGCCGTGGGGTCGTGGTTGACGTGAGTGTCGCAGATGAACAGCGCACCGCTCTGCAGGATCAGGCCCGACAGCGCATAGACGCGGCCACCTGCCACCTCGCTGCGCACGATCGGCAGCGCATAGGCGAGATGGCGCGACCAGTCTCCCGTGCCGCCGATCAGCGCGGCATCGGCCTGCCCCGACTGCAGCAGCATGGCGGCCGGGATCGACAGCCGCGTCCGCATGCGCCGCGCGGCCGCGTCCGGCGGCACACCGCGCCGGTCGACCAGCTTCTGGTATTCGGCGACGAGCGGCCCGAACACGGCATCGTCCTCGGCCGGATCCAGCACCGTCACGCCGGCACCGGACCTCAGACGCAATCCCAGCGCGGTGGCCTTGCGGTCGATGACCTCGCGGCTGCCGATGAGGATGGGGGCGGCGAGCTTGTCGTCGATGACGGTCTGCACGGCGCGCAGCACGCGCTCGTCCTCGCCCTCGGCATAGACGACGCGCTTCAACCGGCGCCGGGCCGCCTCGAACACGGGCCGCATCAGCTGCCCGGAGCGGAAGACGAAGCGTTCGAGGTCGCGCGCATAGGCGTCGAAGTCGGCGATGGGCCGCTGCGCCACGCCCGAATCCATGGCGGCCTTGGCGACGGCCGGCGCCACCTGGAGGATCAGCCGCGGATCGAAGGGTTTCGGGATGATGTATTCGGGGCCGAAGACCGGTGCGTGCCCGCCGTACACCGAGGCCACGACGTCGCTGGCCTCGATTCGTGCCAGTTCGGCGATGGCATCCACGGCGGCGATCTTCATCGCCTCGTTGATCTCCGTGGCGCCGACGTCGAGCGCGCCGCGGAAGATGAAGGGGAAGCAGAGGACGTTGTTGACCTGGTTCGGATAATCCGACCGGCCGGTGGCGATGATGGCGTCGGGCCGGGCCTCGCGGGCGAGTTCGGGCGTGATCTCGGGATCGGGATTGGCGAGGGCGAGAACGAAGGGGTTCTCCGCCATGGTCTTCAGCCACTCGGGCTTCAGCACGCCGGGGGCCGAGAGGCCGAGGAACACGTCGGCGCCGGGCAGCACCTCGGCCAGCGTGCGGGCCTGCGTGTCCCGGGCGTAGCGCGCCATATTGGGCGCCATTTCCTCGCCGCGATCCTTGCGGACCACGCCCTTGATGTCGGTGAGGGTGACGTTCTCGATGCGCAGCCCCATCGACACCAGGAGATCGACGCAGGCGAGAGCCGCGGCACCGGCGCCCGAGGTGACGAGGCGCACGTCCGAGAGCTGCTTGCCCTGCAGCTTCAGGCCGTTGACGAGCGCGGCCGCGCAGACGATGGCGGTGCCGTGCTGGTCGTCGTGGAACACCGGGATCTTCATGCGCTCGCGCAGGCGCCGCTCGATCTCGAAGCACTCGGGGGCCTTGATGTCCTCGAGGTTGATGGCCCCGAAGGTCGGCTCCAGCGCCGCCACGACATCGATGAAGCGCTCGGGATCCGCGGCGTCGACCTCGATATCGAAGACGTCGATGCCGGCGAATTTCTTGAACAGGACGGCCTTGCCCTCCATCACGGGCTTGCCGGCCAGCGCTCCGATATTGCCGAGGCCGAGCACGGCCGTGCCGTTCGAGATGACGGCGACGAGATTGCCGCGCGCCGTGAGATCGCGGGCGGCTTCGGGATCGGCCATGATGGCCTTGCAGGCGGCGGCGACGCCGGGCGAATAGGCCAGCGCGAGATCCCGCTGCGTCGCCATGCGCTTGGTGGGCTCGACCGACAGCTTCCCCGGGGTGGGATAGCGATGATAGTCGAGCGCCGCCTTGTCGAAATCCTCGGCCAAAGTTCCGTCTCCTCACGCCCGACGCGGGTGCTGCCGCCATCGGGATCTCAGGCGACCATGCCACGTCCGGCCGCGGGGGTGAACCCGAGGGTTGGGGGCGGAAGCGCAGGTGACGGCAACGATCGCCGATGCCACGATCATGGCAGTTGCGGTCGCGCCGCGCTGATCACGTCGGATCGGCGACCGCAAGGGGTTGAGGATCGGTCCCAACAGGACGGGTCAATCAGCCCCTGCGCCAAATTCCACCGACTCGCGTCCTGAATCTACTTCGGCATTACTTCCGTGCCCTCGAGCGTCCTTGGCGCGCCGTAATGGTCGGCTAGGTCCTCTCCCGACAGGTCGTAGGAATAGTTGGCCTTCGTGAACGGCAGCATCGTGGCGTTCCAGGCCTCCCATTGCTTGATCAGCCGGGCGAAGGTCTCCGGTTCTCGGTCCTTCAGGTTGGCGCGCTCCAGCGGATCCGCCACGACCGAGAACAGGAAGGAATGCCCCATGATCTGCAGGTACTTCCAATCACCGTCGCGTACGGCGCGCTGGTCCTTGTTGAGGTAGCGCCAGTAGAGGGTGCGCGGCACCGTCGGAGCGTCGGGGGCGAGGTGGTCGAGGAGGCTGATGCCGTCGGGCGGAGACGCCGGATCGGGTGCGGTTCCGGCGGCGGCGAGCAGCGTCGGTAACCAGTCCATGGAGATCATCACCTGCGACGAGGTCGAGTTCGGCGCGACGCGGCCCGGCCAGCGCAGCAGCGCCGGGATGCGTAGG
>JAYVMK010000074.1:0-3157 GCA_043758995.1 Lichenibacterium sp.
TGATAGCGTTCAGCGAGGGCATGACGCGTCCTTGGTGTAAGACCGGGACGCGATTCTTCGGCTGACGCCTCGTGGGGAGATCGCTTCCCCATCGCTACAAGCTATCGCGGTGCATTCCCACCGTCAATGACGCCTTCCAAGCCACACGGCGAGGTAAGCTATGGTGATCTGCGCATTCCCTCCGACGCCAAAGGACGTTCTCGCCTCTCTTGCCCCAAGCACCTTGGTAGGGTAGCCCCCTACAGGATCATTTGGAAATTACACCGTGGCCCACACGACCAAGGATAAGGCGAAGCTGATCGCCCGGGTGCGCCGGATCAAAGGGCAGGCGGAAGCGGTCGAGCGCGCCCTCGAAGCCGAGATCGGCTGCATAGACGTGCTGATGCTGGTCGCGTCGATGCGTGGCGCCATCAACGGCCTGACGGCCGAGCTGATGGAAGATCACATTCGCTACCACGTCGTAAATCCGGACAGCGATCCGGACGCCGAGCGCGCGAAGGGCGCGGCCGATCTGATCGACGTCGTGCGCACCTACCTCAAGTGAGCATTCCCATGAACGACCAAGACACCACGGCTGCTCCGCTTCACCATTCGCACCGGTTCCTCGGCGCTGATCACGAGAAGGGCGAGAGCAGGACCTGGGCCGTAATCTTGCTATGCGGGGCCATGATGGTGGCCGAAATCATCGGTGGCCTGCTGTTCGGCTCGATTGCGCTCGTCGCGGACGGCTTGCATATGAGCACTCATGCGGGCGCGCTACTGCTGGCGGCGCTGGCCTACACCTATGCCCGGAAGCATGCTGACGACCGTCGCTTCACCTTCGGCACCGGCAAGCTCGGCGACCTCGCCGGCTTCACCAGTGCCATCATCCTCGCGATGATCGCACTCCTGATCGGCTACGAGGCGGTGCTGCGCATCATCGACCCGGCACCGATCCATTTTGGGGAAGCGATCCCGATTGCGGTCGTCGGTCTCGCGGTGAACGTCGCGAGCGCGTGGCTACTGAGCAGCGGCGGGCACGGCCACGATCATGGACATAGCCATGGCCACAGCCACGGGCATGAGCACGCTGCCCATGACGATGGCCACGACGAACGACACAGCATCCCGACCCGCCGTGGCGTGATCGTGCTGGAGGTCTTCGAGGACGGCGCAACGCCGCGCTTTCGTCTGCATGCCAAAGAGGGCCCCACACTTATCGCTCAGACCAGCACGGTCGAGACCGTCCGGCCGGATAGCACGCGCCAGCTTTTCGCCATGGCGGATCGAGAGGGCTACATCGAGTCAGTCGAGGAGATCCCCGAGCCGCACGCCTTCACCGCGCATGTGCACATCGAGGGCGAGGATCACGAAGTCATCTTCGAGGAGCATGACCACGCGCATGCTGCCTCAGATCGCGACAACAATATGCGGGCAGCCGTAATCCACGTGGTCGCCGATGCGGCCGTGTCAGTGCTGGTGATCGTCGGACTGTCTCTGGCGAGCGTCTTCGGCTGGCTCTGGATGGATCCCCTCGCCGGTATCGTCGGCGCGTGTGTAATTGCCAGTTGGTCGTATGGGCTGATCCGGGACACCGGGGCGATCCTGCTCGATATGACGCCCGATGAACAGATGGCTGACAAGGTACGGCAGACAATCGAGGGCGAAGGCGATCAGGTCGGCGACCTCCACCTCTGGCGGCTCGGCCCCGGCCATCTCGGCGCTATCCTGTCAGTTGGAACGCATCAGTCTCGAGGACCGGACTATTATCGCGCCAAGTTGGCACGCTTCCGCTCCCTGTCGCACGTCACGATTGAGGTTCACGCGATCTAGGAGGTTACCCATGCATCCGTGGGGGGCCGGTCAGTACAGCGTCAAATCAGTCTCTTATGAGCATACCCATAAAGAACCATTGTCTTCTGGTGCTAACTCATCTTTCGCAATGGCGAGTGAACCACAGGCACGTCACAAGATACGGGAGGGCTATTCATATTTTCCGATGTAACACGACGGCGGCGGGTGTGGGCAACAACGCGCGCCGCGATCCAGATAATAACGAAAACAGCGATAGCTATAGCAGTTAGAAGCTCCGTATTGTGTCCGGTGACATGAACATACGTTCCCACGAAAACACCGGGCATTATATGAGCGGGAGCCCATACCAGTGCCGACAGAACATTCGCCATGTAGAACTGCCTAACCGGCATCTTCAAGATGCCTGCCGTCAATGGGACGAAGGCTCGTATGCCAGGGGTAAACCGCGCCAGAAAGACGCTTTTGCCGCCATGACGTTTGAAAAACGCCTCACTGCGGGCCATCAAGTCAGAATAGCGAGAGAACGGCCAATGCTGAAGGATCTCGGATTGGTACCGACGTCCTAGCCAGAACGACAGGCCGTCACTCAGGATTGCGCCAAGCGATGCCGCCACGAGCAGGGGCCATAGTCCTACGTCACCGCGCGGAACCAGAGCAGCGATCCCGATGATGACAGCCGTGCCAGGAACGACCACCCCGATGAGAGGGATCGACTCCGACATCGCGAGGAGGAACACCACCACGTAGGCGATGTCAGGATGAGCCGAGACGGCATTCGGCAGCGTGGATAGGAAATCGATCACTCGTTAGGGCTCCACCCACCCTCGGTGGATTGGAACGGCAAAGGCCCAGCTGTAGAGCGGTCCAACCCATCGGGGCATTAGTCGACCCGCGGCCCATGTGCGGAAGGGCGCGACGGCAAGCAGGCCGGCACAGGCCACAGGTACAGCGCCAACCATGTCGAGAGGGAAGTGAACGCCGAGAAACAGGCGTGCCCATGCGACAGGGAGGGCGAGCGCTAGCACCGCAACGGCAGGCCTTCGGTATCGCGTCCACGCCAACAAGCCTAAGCCCGCCGCGACGAGGAACGTCACATGATCGCTTGGGAACGAACTGTCGGCCGCATGCTCGACGAGGGTCCGGCCGATCGGCACCGCAAACGGGCGGGGGTGATACCAGAGCAGGGCCGTGATCTGGTTGAACCCCAGCGCAACTTCTGCTCCGACAAAGGCTAGCAGGAGGCCCGCGCGACCTTCGGCCCGACCCCAGAGCCAGAGCGCGGCAAAGGTTACGGGGATCAGGAAAATGGTATACTGCGCGAGTACGACGGCGACGCTGACGATGACACTGCTGGGATGCTCAG
>JAYVMK010000075.1:0-2809 GCA_043758995.1 Lichenibacterium sp.
ATGGAGATGGGCCGCCTGTTCGGCATCGGCGATCCGCGCGTTGAACTTGTCCTGATCGCTGGCGATGTCGGTGACGTTGCCGGGGATGCGCGACATCACATAGCCGCGCAAATGCGAGCTGAGGTCGACCACGGAGGCCAGTGCATCCTTGGCCGAAATGACCAGTCGCCCAGCCTCGGCCTGCCGGTCCGCAGCGGCTGCGAGAACGCCCGACAGCTGGTAGTTGACCACCCCCGACAGCGCCACCAGGCCCACCACGACGGTGAAGACTGCGGTGATCTTCCGGATGATCCTAATGTTCTTCAAAGCCTTCATCGGGGAAACGATCCTGATTCGCGCGACGACGGCCGCCTCGGATGGTAATGCCTCCCTGTAGCTTCTTTGTTCTGCTATTATCTTAAGATCGACCGGACTGCACTGGGCGCCGGCGACTGAGTGCTAGAACAGATCGACATCACCGCAGGCCGAGCCCGGCGCGCGGCCCGCCAATCGCTCGCCGAGGCTCGCCAGGGTGAGAGTGGCGGCGACACCCTCGATGTCGAGCGGCTCGTGGCCGATGCGCAGCCGGCCCACGGCTGCCAGGAAATGCGAGAGGCCCTGCAGCGACTGCGCCACGAGATCGAGCCTCTGCGCCTGCTGCATCAATGCGGGATCATCGGCGGCGGCCTGGGCCAAGGCGGGTCCGAGCGCGCTCTGCAGCTCTTCCATGGCGGCCGACAGGCCCGTGAGTTCGCGGCCGACGCGCTCCACCAGAATCACGGCATCGGCCTCGCCGCGATCGATGTCCGACGGAGCCTCGGGGGGCGCCTCGGTGGTGACGAGGGACAGGGCGCGAGCGGGCATCAAACGGTTCCCATCCATGGCATCAGAAGAGCTCGAGCGCGCCGGCGGCCGGCACGGGCCGCGGTGCGCGCGGCGGTGGGACGATCTCGGCCGATCCCATGAAGATCCGGCGCGCCCGCCCGGTGACGGGCCAGAACTGGATCCGGCGCCCGCGCGTGCCGCCGAGGCAGTCGGAGGTGACGCGGATGTTCTCCCGATTCAGGAAACCGACCGCAAAAGCGGCGTTGAGCGAACCGATGTCGGTCAGGCCCTGCATCGTGCTGGCGCCGCCGAAGAGCTTGGCCTCGAGCCGCGCCCGGGACGCGCCCCGCACCAGCAAGGCATTGACGAGCAACTCCATGGCGTGGACGCCGAAGCGCTCGCTATGCCCTCGCTGGCTGCCGGAGTCGCCCGGCAGCAGGAAGTGATTCATGCCACCGACGCGCGCCACGGGATCGTGCAGACAGGCCGCCACGCAGGAGCCGAGAAGCGTCGCCAGCACCTCGTTCGGGTCGTCGCTGACCCTTTGCTCGCCTTGGATGACGTGATGGGTAACGGCGATGTCGCCGGCTTCGGCAACCGACCTCACTGCAGGGCGCCGAAGACCGCTTCGATCTTCTTCTTGAGTTCGGGCACCGAGACGGGCTTCTTCAGGTAATTGTTGACCTTGAGGCTCATGGCGAGCTGCAGGAATTCCTTGTCTTCGACGCCCGTCAGCAGAAAGAACGCGCTCTTCTGCGTGGCGGCGTTCGACCGCACCGCCCGCAGCAACTCGACGCCGTTCATCTTGGGCATGTGGTAGTCCGACACCACGAGATGCACGGGGCTCTTGATCACCATCTGCAACGCCTCTTCGCCATCCTTGGCCATGGCGACGTTGGTGATGCCGATATCCGAGAGCGCCGAGCGGATCAGCAACCGGCTCGTCTGCTGATCGTCGGCGATCATGACCTTCAAAACTGAGGCGAGGGGCATTGTGTTACGTCCTGTCCAGTCTGTTGGTTATTGCGGCGATCTCGGCGCCGATCTTGCGCAGGGAAAGCTGGCGCTGCACCGCTCCCAGTTCGAAGGCCACCTTGGGCATACCGTAGATCAGCGAGCTTGCCGCATCCTGGCCGAGAGTGGTGGCGCCGGCTTCTCGCAGCGCGAGCAGACCCTCGGCCCCGTCCCGTCCCATGCCGGTCAGGATGACCCCGACCGCCTCCGCGCCGCAGGCCTTGACGACCGAGCGAAACAGAACGTCGACGGACGGGCAATGACCGTTCACCGGCGCGCTCTCGCGCAGACGGCATCGCGGCGGGTTGGCGCTGCCGCGCAACGACGAACCCGGCGCCACCTCGAGGTGCTGCGAGCCGCCCGGCGCGATGTAGATGCGTCCCGGGACGAGCGGTGCGCCGTCGCTGGCCTCGGCCACCGTGGCATTGCAGAGCTTGTCGAGACGCTCCGCGAAGCTGCGGGTGAAGAGCGGCGGCATGTGCTGCGTCACCACCACCGGCGCGCAATCGGCGGGAAGGGCGGTCAGCACGGCCGTCAGAGCCTCGACGCCTCCCGTGGATGAGCCGATCGCCACGATCCGCCCGTCCGGCGCATAGGCCTGCACCGCAGGTTGCGAAGCCGCCGGCGACCCACGCAGGCCCGAGGCGCGCGTCGGCAGCATGCGGACGGTCGCCGCCATGCGGACCTTTTCGGCCAGGTCGCCGAACGGCCGCGCGTCGCCGAGCGACGGCTTGGTGACGCAGTCGATCGCACCGATCTCCAGCGCCCGCGTGGTGATCTCGCCGCCCCGATGCGTGAGGCTCGACACCATGATGACGGGGGTCGGCCGAAGCCGCATCAGGCGCTCGAGGAAGTCGATGCCGCTCATGTTGGGCATTTCGACATCGAGCGTCAGGACATCGGGGCTGAGATCCTTGATGGCCTGCCGGGCTTCGAGCGGGTCCGCGGCATGGCCCACGACTTCGAGGTCGGGCGCGCTATTGAGAACGGC
>JAYVMK010000076.1:0-7482 GCA_043758995.1 Lichenibacterium sp.
CGATCGCGTGGAGCGTCGAAGGCCGCCGCGAGGTCGTCGACGATGGCGGAGAGCGAGGCCTCGCCGGTGCAGCGCTTCAGGATCTCGACCGCGACGGCGTCGAGCTTCAGGAGCCGCTCGGGCGCCAGCAACACCCAGCCGCCGCGCGCCTCGTCGTGTTTCAGGCGCACGCCGCGGGGCAGTGTGGGTTTAGCGTCGGGGTCGAGACGCGGGGCATCGCTCATGCGGCACTGTCCTCGGGGCGCCAGGCGCCCGGCGGAATGGCTCCCGCCACATAGGCACCCCACAGCGCATCGAGCTGCGTCCACAGCACGTCGCATTTGAACCGGAGGGCAGCCAGCACGGCCTCCTGCTCGGCGGAGGTCATCGCCTGGCGCCGGACGTAATCGAGTGCGAAGTCGCTGTCGCGCTGCGCCTGGGTGGGACGCGCCGTGAAATAACTCAGCGTGTCGCGGCTGACGAAAGGATAGTGCGTCAGCATGCCCGAGACGCGCTCGCCGATGATCTGCGGCGAGAACAATTCGGTCAGCGACGACGCGATGGCTTCGAGCAGCGGCCGGGTGGCGCAGAAGGTCACATAGGCTTCGACGGCGAAGCGCGTGGCGGGCAGGATGCCGCGCGTCGAGGCCACGTAAGCGTCGTCGAAGCCGAGGCTCGCCGTCAGCTTCAGCCACCGCGCGATGCCGCCGTCCCCGGCCTCGCGGCCGTCATGGTCGATGATCCGCTCCCGCCATTCGCGGCGCAGCGCAGGCTCCCGCATGCGGCTCAGCACCGTCGCGTCCTTGATGGGGATCATGGACTGGTAATAGTAGCGGTTCAGCGCCCAGGCCCGCACCTCGTCGCGGCTGCACAATCCGTCGTGAAGACGGCGATGGAACGGATGGAGATTGTGATAGCGCTCGGCGCCGATCCGGCGCAGTGCGGCTTCGAGGTCATCAGGGGTCATCGGGTCGCTCACAGCGCGATCTCCAGGCCGTCGTGGGCGATGCGCCAGCCGGCCGCTTCGACGATCCCGCGCTCGGGAGATCCGTCGACCAGCACCGGATTGGTGTTGTTGATGTGAATATAGAACTTCTGCCGGACGTCGGTTCCCGCCAGGGCGTCGAGGGATCCCGAAGGACCGCTCATGGCGACATGGCCCATGCGGGTCGCGGTCTTGGGCGAGAGACCCAGGCGCGGCATTTCGTCGTCGGTGAAGGTGGTGCCGTCGAAAAGCAAAAGGTCGGCACCGGCGACGCGGTCCCGCACGGCGGGCGTCACGACGGCGCAGCCGGGGATGTGGACGATGCGGCGACCGTTGGCCCGGATGTCCAGCCCGATGGTCATCTCGGTCTCGCGGCCGATCTCGACCTCTTCCGATTCGAGGAAGAGCGGGACCTTGCCGGGGACCGCGAAGGGCGTGATGGCGAGCCCCGCGATGTCGTTCGTCCCGTCGAGCGCCATCGTGTGCCGGTGCACGAGGTCACGATCGAGAACGGCAAAGACGGGGTCGGCCTCCAGCATGGCGTGAAGCTGAGGCGAGGCGTGCAGCGCGAAAGCCTGACGCTCCCGCAGGGTCAGGAGACCCGCGACATGATCGACGTCGCCATTGGTGAGGACCACGGCGGAGACCGGCGTATCGCGCGATCCCTGTCTCGGGTGGAGCGCCGGCGTGGCGAGAATCTGCTGGCGCAGGTCGGGAGAGGCGTTGACCAACACCCAACTTGTTCCGTCCGCACTGAGGGCGATGGACGATTGCGTCCTGGGGCTGACCCGCGGGTCGCCTGCCCAGACGAGGCGGCAGTTCGGGCAGCGGCAGTTCCATTGCGGAAAGCCGCCGCCTGCGGCCGAGCCGAGAATGATGATCCTCACGGTCCGGCCGCGGTGTTCAGCGACGGTCGGGGATCAGAATTCGATCTCGGCCGACTCGTAGCTCGTCACTTCCATGCCGAGGTTGATTTCTTCGATCACCGGTGTTGTCCAAGCCATGACGTGCTCCGTGTGTTGTGGATGCCGAATGTAGTTCGGCGACTTCGCGCATATCAGTCGAATGACGGTGCAGCAATCGACGCCGCCACACCGGGTCTACTCCGAGCCATAACGAGGGTTCCCGTCAGTGGCCCGGCACCTTCACGCTGACCTCGATCGACGAATAATAGCCCGCGAGATTATCGATATCGGCGTCGGAGAGCGTCGGTGCAATGGTCGACATCATGTCGTTCTTGCGCTCTCCCGACTTGTAGGCGTGCAGGGACGAGACGAGGTAGATGCTCGTCTGACCGGCCAGATTGGCGGCTTCGGGGATCTTGGCGACCCCGTCCATGCCATGGCAGGCTTGGCACTGGATGGCCTTCTTGCGCCCCGCCACGGAGTCTCCGTCGGCCTGGGCGAGGGTCGGAACCAGCAGGGCCATCAGGAGCGGGATCGACCGCATCGTCATTGGCGTCATTCGCGGGCTTTCTGTCTGTTCGGTGACAGGGTCTTCCGCCAAAGCGGGACGCTGCTTTCCGAACGCTCTGTGGTTGGCTTCGCGCGTCTCCCCTCTCCACAAGGGAGAGGGGAGACGGCCGGCGTCACGGCCGACTTGTAATCTCAAGGCGCCTGATAGGTGATGCGGTACACGGCTCCGGCGAAGTCGTCCGACACGAGAAGCGAGCCGTCCCGCATCGGCGCGACATCCACCGGGCGCCCGAGGTAGGACCCGTCCTCGTCGAGCCAGCCTTGCGCGAAGGGCACCGACGCGTCGGCGGTCCCGTCCGCCTTGGGGAAGGTCACCATGACGCGGGCGCCGACGGGTTCCGTCCGGTTCCAGGACCCATGCTGCGCCGAGAAGATCGCGCCCTTGTACTTCTCGGGAAACATCTTGCCGTTGTAGAAATTCATGCCGAGATCGGCCGCATGCGCGGCTTCTTCGACCACCGGAAAGGTGATGTCGGCGGGAGGCGTCTGGTCCTTGTACTCGACCGTCCGGACGTGGCCACCGCCATACCAGGGGAAGCCGAAGGTCTGACCGGGCTTGGTGACGTGGTTGATTTCGCCCGGCGGGATGTCGTCGCCCATCCCGTCCACCTGGTTGTCGGTGAACCAGAGCGTCTTGTCCTTCGGGTCGAAATCCATGCCGACCGAGTTGCGGACACCATGGGCGAAGACCTCGCGGTTGGTGCCATCCTGGTTCATGCGGATGATGCCGCCCATGCCGACCTTGTCGTAGAGCGCCCATTTCGACGGTGCATAGACGTTGTAGGGCTGACCGAGCGCGACATAGAGCTTGTTGTCCGGCCCGATGCGGCACACGCGCGCCGAATGATTGAAGCTCTCCTCCTCCTTCGGGATGAGGTCGCCCTCCTTGACCACCGCCGCGGTGGCGACATCCGGTGACTCGTAGAAGAATTCAGCCGCCGGATAGGCCAGGACACGGTTCTGTTCGACGCTGTAGAGCACCCCATCCTTGGAGAAGCAGAGGCCGTTGGCGATCTTCTTCGCGATGGTCGGAGCGAACTCCTTGACGTCGTCGGCCGCACCCATGTTGGCGCGGTCCGTCATGACATAGATCTTATCCTTGCGGGTCGACACGAACGTCGCGACACCCTGCGGCCCCACCGCGATCATGCGGGCATCCGGCACCATGGCATAGAGCGAGATCTTGAAGCCCGGCGGGAGCTTGATCCTGGCGAGGTTCTTGTTGATGGCGTCGGCCCTGGGGCCGCCCTGCGGGATCGGCTTCAAGGTCGAAGCCGGTGCGCCGGTCGATTTGAAATCCTGCAGCGTGTCGAGGTTGTCGGCCGAAGCCAGCATGGTCGACGACAGAAGCGCTGTCGCGGCCAGGGCCGCGATGCCGTGATATTTCAACATGGTTCCTCCCGATCGTGTCGGATCCCCCGATCGGGCGCCATTGGCTGGGCCTCGCCGGGTTGAGCAGAGGCTAACCCCCGCGCGGTTCCACCACAAGCGGAGCTGTTCATCGTGCGCTAGTCTTTCGCCGGCAGGCCGCGATGTCGGGACTGGCGAGAGGACGAGCGACGATGACGGATGACCAGCTTTTCAGCCTCGCCAATGCGGTTCCGCTTCTCGGCTGGCTGGCGCTCTGTTTCGCGCCTCTCGCTCGCGGACCTCTCGTGGCTGCGGCCCGTGTCGTCGCGGTCGTGCTGGCGGTGGGCTACGCCGTCATGGTCGCGGTCGCGCTGGCGAAAGGTGGCGGCAGCCTGCCGGACCTCACCACGCTGCGGGGCCTCGCCGGTGCCTTCTCGGACCCGCATGTCATGCTGATCGGCTGGGTGCATTATCTCGCCCTCGACCTCTGGACCGGAGCCTGGGAGGTCGAGGAGGCGGGTCGACGCGGCATGCCGCATTGGGCCGTCCTTCCGGCACTGGTGCTCACCTTCCTGGCCGGCCCGATCGGGCTGCTGCTGTTCCTCGCGCTGAGGGCCGGATGGAACCGGGCGCCATCCTGAACCAGGCGTCGACGACCGGGGCGGAGGCATCGATTGCCAAAGGCCGGCCCCTCCCGCACTCTCCCCGCCAAGGCCGCAGGTGACGGTCGGAGCGCGTTGTCCCGGGGGGACCCGCGCCACCCTATGTCGAACCGGGGGACGCCAGGATGGGGAGCCGCTACCCTGAGGTCTACGAGGCTTGGCGGAGCGATCCGGAGGCCTTTTGGCGCGAGGCCGCCGGCGCCGTCGATTGGATCCGGCCGCCGGAGCGCATCTTCGATGGGTCGGCCGGTTCCTACGGCCGCTGGTTTCCCGACGCGACGCTGAACCTCTGCCACAACGCGCTCGACCGCCACGCCGACGGCGCCCGGCGCGACCAGCTGGCGCTGATCTACGACAGTCCCCTCACCGGCGCGCTGGCGCGCTACTCCTACGGAGAGATGCGGGACGAGGTGGCGACACTCGCCGCCGTGCTGCGGCGGGAGGGTGTCGAAGCCGGCGACCGGGTCATCATCTACATGCCGATGATCCCGCAGGCGGTCTTCGCCATGCTGGCCTGCGCACGGATCGGCGCCGTCCATTCCGTCGTCTTCGGCGGCTTCGCGGCGCCCGAACTGGCCAAGCGGATCGACGACGCCAAACCGAAGCTCGTTCTCACCGCCTCCTGCGGCGTGGAGCCGACCCGCATCCTGCCCTACAAGCCTCTCCTCGATCATGCGCTGCACCTCGCGCAGCATCGGCCGGAGCGCTGCCTCGTGTGGCAGAGACCGCAAGGGCCCGCGAAGCTGGTCGATGGGCGGGATCGCGACTGGGCGGAGGCCCTGGCCGCGGTGGGCGAGGATCGTGCCGCCTGCGTCCCGGTCGCGGCGACCGACCCGCTCTACATCCTCTACACGTCGGGAACGACAGGGGTGCCGAAAGGCGTGGTGCGGGACACCGGCGGCTACGCGGTGGCTCTCGCCTGGTCGATGCCGAACCTCTACGGCGTGAAGCCCGGCGAGACGTTCTGGACCGCTTCGGACATCGGCTGGGTGGTGGGCCACAGCTACATCGTCTACGGGCCGCTCATCCACGGCGCCACGACGGTGCTCTACGAGGGCAAGCCCGTAGGTACGCCGGACGCGGGCGCCTTCTGGCGCGTCTGCGCCGACCATGGCGTCGTGGCTTTCTTCACGGCACCGACCGCCTTTCGGGCCATCCGCAAAGAGGATCCCGAGGGTGTGCTCAGGCAAAGACACGACCTCTCGGCGCTGAGGGCGCTGTTTCTGGCCGGCGAGCGGGCCGATCCCACGACGGTGCGCTGGGCGGAGGAGCAGTTCGGCCTGCCGGTGGTGGATCATTGGTGGCAGACCGAAACCGGGTGGTGCATCGCGGGCAACCCGGTCGGGCTCGGCCTGATGCCGGTGAAACGGGGCTCGCCCACCGTGCCGATGCCCGGCTTCAGCCTCAAGGCCGTGGACGAGACGGGCGCCGAGGTCGGGCGCGGCACAATGGGCTCGCTGGTGGCGGACCTGCCGCTGCCCCCGGGCGCGCTCGTGACGCTGTGGCGCCAGGACGAGCGGATGCGCGACTCGTATCTGTCGACCTTCCCGGGCCGTTACGAGACGGGCGATGCCGGCCTGATCGACGAGGACGGCTATGTCTGGGTCATGGGCCGCACCGACGACATCATCAACGTGGCGGGTCACCGGTTGTCGACGGGCGGGATCGAGGAGGTGCTGGCGACGCATCCGGACGTCGCCGAATGCGCCGTGATCGGCATCGCCGACGCCGTGAAGGGCGAGGTTCCAGCAGGCTTCCTGGTGCTCAAGGCCGGAGCCGCGCGGACCCGCGACGAGGTGGAGGCCGAGGCCGTCGTCCTGGTGCGCGAGCGCATCGGACCGGTGGCGGCGTTCAAACTGGCGGTGGCGGTGGGCCGGCTGCCGAAGACGCGCTCCGGCAAGATCCTGCGGGGCACGATGAAGAAAATCGCCGACGGCGTGCCTTGGGTGCTTCCGGCCACCGTCGAGGATCCCGCGGCGCTCGACGAGATCGCCGTGGCGCTGGCCGGCCGAGGCTTGCCGCAGGTCGGCTGACCTGCGGCCGCTAGGCGCTTAAAGCTCCCGTCGCGAATGCACCGCGCCGCCTTTCATCACCATGCGGAGGTTGCGAGCCGGATCGGCCAGGACTGTGATGTCGGTCAAAGGTGCGCCGTCGACGACCAGCAGATCGGCGAAGGCCCCTGGCGCCACGACGCCGATCGCGCCGTCCAGGTGACAGAGCTTCGCCCCGACGACAGTGGCGCTGGCGAAGATCTCGGCGGCCGATAGCACCTGGGCGCGGATGGCGAATTCCTGGCTCTGGCGGCCGTGCGCCGGTCCCAGCAGGTCGGTGCCGAAGCCCATGGTGACGCCCGCGTCGCGCAGGATCGACAGCGAGCCGAGCCCCTTGTTTCGCACCGCCGCGATCTTGCCGATCGAAACGGGGGCGAGCCCCAGTGCGGCGCCATCCTCGAACAGGGCCTCGTAGGTGACGAGCGTCGGCACCGCCACGGCGCCGCATTCGGCGGCGAGCCGCGCCGCCTCTTCGTCGATGTTGTTGCAATGTTCGAGCGAATGGACGCCGCAGTGCAGCGCCCGCAGGATCGCGTCGGGCTGGTACAGATGCGCCGAGACATAGGTCTGGGCGTCGCGCGCCTCTTCCACGATGGCGGTCAGTTCCGAAACTGAATAACCCTGCCAGGCGATGGGATCGGTGGGGCTCGACACGCCGCCGTTGGCCATGACTTTGATGAAGCGCGCGCCCTGGCGCAGCTCCTGGCGGGCGGCGCGGCGCACCTCGTCGACGCCGTCGGCGACGCGGCCGAGCGCGCCGAAGTTGCGCGCCCAGCGGGTGGGATCGTGCGTGTCGATGCGGGGGCGGTTGTCGGCATGGCCGCCGGTCTTCGACAGCGCCTTGCCGCAGGCCACGACGCGCGGCGCCGGGATCAGGCCTTCCTCGATACCCTCCGACAGGGCTGGCGGCGCGCCGCCGACATCGCGCACCGTGGTGAAACCGCGATCGAGCATGCCCTTCATGATCGGCAGCGAGCGCA
>JAYVMK010000077.1:0-2746 GCA_043758995.1 Lichenibacterium sp.
CCCGATCTCCCGGGCACGACGGTGAGCTTCGACGTCGGCTTCTCGGGCGAGGCGAGCGCCGACAGCCCCGATCTTCTGGAGGTCAGGCTCGACAAAGCGGACTACCGCCCGGGCGATACGCTGCGCGCTACCGTGACGTCGCGGTTCGCCGGTCACGCGACCCTGCTCATCGGCGACACGGCCGTGGTGGCTCGGCGCGAGGTGGATCTCGTGGTGGGCGACAACAGCATCACGCTGCCGGTCGATGGCGGCTGGGGCAGCGGCGCCTATGCACTGGCCCTGGCGCATCGGCCCCTCGACGCTCCGGCGAAGCGCATGCCGGGGCGGGCCGTCGGCCTCGCCTGGTTCGCCATCGACGGCGCGGCCCGCAACCTCGACGTCAAGCTCGACCTGCCCGCCACGGCGAGACCCCGCTCGTCGCTGCGCGTGCCAGTGACGCTGGTCGGCCTCACGCCGGGCGAGGCCGCCGAGGTCACGGTTTCGGCCGTCGACATCGGCATCCTCAACCTCACCCATTACGAGACTCCGAAGCCCGGCGCCTTCTTCTTCGGTCAAAGGACGCTGGGGCTCGATCTGCGCGACCTCTACGGCGGGCTGATCGACGGGCTCGGGGTCGCAGCGGGCGCCATCCACCAGGGCGGCGACGGAGGTGGTCTCGACGGCTCGGCCGAGAAACCCACGCAGGCGCCACTGGCGCGCTATTCCGGCATCGTGCCGGTCGGCCCGGACGGCACCGCCACGGTCGACTTCGACATTCCGGCCTTCAACGGCACCGTGCGGGTTGCGGCCGTGGCCTGGTCGAAGTCCGCGACCGGCAGCGCGCAGGCGGATGTCGTGCTGCGCGATCCCGTCGTGGTGACGGCCTCCCTGCCCCGCTTCCTCGATCTCGGCGACCGCGCGCGGTCCCGCTTCGATATCGACGATGTCGAGGGGCCGGCCGGCACCTACCGCCTGGCCGTAACGCCTCGCGGTCCGTGGTTCATGCCGGCCTCGGCCCTTGATCAGACGGTGGAGTTGAAGGCCGGAGCGCGTTCGAGCCTCGACGTGCCGGTAACGGCCGCGGGCCTCGGCACGGCGGGGCTGGCGGTGCGGTTGACGGGTCCCGGCGGGCTCGACCTGACGCAGGATGTGAAGCTCGGAGTCGTACCCGGGGCGCCGGCCGTCTACCGGCGCGACATTCACCCGCTGCAGCCCGGGCAGGCTCTCGCGCTGTCGAAGGATCTGCTGGCGGAATTCGTCCCGGGATCGGGCAGCCTGTCCGTCGCCGTATCGCCCTTGGGCGAAATCGACGTGCCGGCCTTGCTCCTGGGGCTCGACCGCTATCCGGTGGGCTGTTCCGAGCAGATCGTCAGCCGCGCGCTGCCGCTGCTTTACGTCGACAAATTGGCCCCGTCGCAGGATCTCGCCATCGACGGCGATCTCCATCCGCGGCTCGCCGACGCGGTCGCGAAGCTTCTCGGGCGCCAGACCACCGAGGGCGGCTTCGGCCTCTGGTCGGCCGAGAGCGGCACCGGGGACGCCTGGCTCGACGCCTACGTGACGGACTTCCTCACCCGGGCGCGCGAAGCCGGCTACGCGGTGCCCAGCCGGGCGCTGGATGCGGCGCTCGACCGGCTGCGCAACACCTTGGCGAACGGCGTCGATGACCGGAGCGCCGCCTCCGAAGATCGCAATCTGGCGCTCGGCTATGCCGCCTACGTGCTGGCGCGCAACGGCAGGCCGGTGATGGCCGACCTGCGCTATCTCGCGGGACAGCGGCTCGACGCTCTGGCGACACCGCTCGCCAAGGCGCAACTCGGTGCCGCGCTGGCCCTTCTCGGCGACCGCGCGCGCTCCGCGACCGTGTTCGCCGCCGCCACGACGGCGCTGGCCGCAGAGCCGGACACGCGGGACTACCGGGAGGATTACGGATCCAAGCTGCGCGACTCAGCCGCCGTCCTGGCCCTGGCGGCCGAGGCCGGCCTGAACGCAGCCTCCGCCAAGGCGGGCGACGCCCTGTCGGAGGCGCAGAGGTCTCCCTATCCGCGCAACACGCAGGAACAGGCCTGGCTGGTTCTCGCGGCTCAAGCCCTCGAACGCCAAGCGAGCGGCGTCATGCTCGACATCGATGGCACTCGGCATGCCGGGCCCTTCTACCGCGCCGTCTCGGCCGACCGGCTCGATGGACAGCCCCTGACGATCGCCAATGCGGGTCGTGATCCGATCGGGGTCGTGGTGACCACTTCGGGGCAGTTGCCACGGCAGGAGTCGGAGGCCAGCCAGGGTTACGTGATCGAACGCCACTACTACCGGCTCGGTGGCCAGGAGGTGGACCCGAGCCATGTGGCGCAGAACGAGAGGCTGGCGGTGCTGCTCAAAGTCACCGAGGTCAAGGCGACGCGCGCCCGCCTCCTCCTGACCGACCCTCTGCCGGCCGGCTTCGAGATCGATAATCCGGCGCTGGTTCAGGACGGCGCCGTGCCGAACCTCCCCGGTCTCGACGTCGACGCCAAGGCGACCCACACGGAATTTCGCGACGACCGCTTCACGGCGGCCTTCGAACGGGCCCCCGAGGATCCAGCGGTCTTCAGCGTCGCCTACACGATTCGCGCCGTCACGCCGGGCATCTTCGTGCATCCGCCGGCAGTGATCGAGGATATGTACCGGCCCGAGCGTTTCGGGCGGAGCGGCAATGGCGTCGTCGAGGTTCAGGCGGCCCACTGACCGGGATCGGCGGCGCTCGCCGCCATGGACGGCGGGCTTGCAA
>JAYVMK010000078.1:0-7421 GCA_043758995.1 Lichenibacterium sp.
AGATCGAGCGCCTGGCCACCCACCATGCCGCCAAGGCCCGACGCACGGGCGAGGCCCAGGACCAGAGCGGCCCGAACGCCCGGGTCGGCATGCGTGGCCTCTCCCGCCATGACGTCGAAGGCGTAGGTCAGCAGCGCGTCCCCCGACAGGATGGCGGTCGCCTCGTCATAGGCCTTATGGGCGGTAGGCCGGCCGCGGCGTAGGTCGTCGTCGTCCATGGCGGGCAGGTCGTCGTGGACCAGCGAATAGCAATGGATCATCTCCAAAGCGGCGCCGGCGCGCAGCGGTCCCTGGCCCTCGACGCCGAAGAGCCGCGCGGTCTCCACCACCAGGAAGGGGCGAAGCCTCTTTCCGCCGCCGAGCGTCGAATAGCGCATGGCGTCGAGCAAGCGCTCGGGCCGCACGATCTCGCCCTGCAGGACCGCAGGCACCAGCAGACCGTCGAGAGTCGTCTCGATCGCACCCGCAACCGATTTCAGCCGGTCATCGAAACGCTTCGACGTGGTTTCTGTCGGCACGGCGTCACTCCTCGGGATCGGCCGAGGCGCCGATCCAATCCTGCGGGCTTTTGGCCGCTCGGTGTTCCAGGGTCAAGCGCAGAGCCGCATCAGGGTTGAGAGGCAGGCGGCTCAGGCCGCGCGCAGGAAGATCAGTTGCGCGATGCCGGCGTCGCGCCGCTCGATCACGCTGAAGCCCTCGGGCACCGCGATCGGCGAAGCCGCGGCCTCTTCGAGCACGCAGAGCGCGCCCGACACAAGCCAGCGGCCCTGGCGCAGTCCGGCCAGCGCCGCCTCGCCGAGATCCTGGCCGTAGGGGGGATCGAGAAAGGCAAGGTCGAAGGGCGCCGCCTGCACGTCGCCAAGACGCGTCGCATCGCGGCGGAAAATGCGGCAGAGGCCCGCAACGCCGAGCGCCTCGACATTGTCGCGGATCAGCGCCCGAGCTTCGGCACCGTCCTCGACGAAGAGCGCGTGGCTGGCGCCGCGCGACAGGGCCTCGAGGCCGAGCGCACCCGTGCCGGCGAAGAGGTCGATGATGCGACCGCCCGCCACCGGGTCACCGTAGCGATGCGCCAGAATATCGAACAGGGTCTCGCGCAGACGATCCGAGGTCGGGCGCGTAGCATCGGTGGACGGGGCGCGCAGAGGGCGGCCTCTCAGCCGCCCTCCGACGATCCTCACGGGCGGCCGCGGGGCGGCCGTCCGCCCCCCTTGAAGCCGCCACCCTTGCCACCGCCGCTCGGCCGTTCTCCCGTCGGGCGATCACCCGGGGGGCGGGATCCACCCGGTCGGCCCGTCGCGGGCTTGTTGCGGCCCGTCGCAGGCCGCTCGGAACTGAAGCCGCCGGGCCGGCTGTTGGGCTTGCCCGACCGGGGCTTGTCGTTCGGCGCAGCGGAGCGGGAGCCGAAGGACGGCTTCGCGCCGAAGCTCTCTCGTCCTTCGCTTCGACTCGGGCCACCCTCGGCGTCGCGTCGTGGCGGCCTGCCGGCAAAGCCGGACGACGGCCGTGGGCTACGAGGGGCGGCGGAAGCGTCGTCACTTCGGGTCGAGGCCGAGCGATCGTCGCGAGGCTTGGACCCGAAGGTCTTGGACCCGAAGGTCTTGGGAGCAAAGGGCTTCGACCCATAAGGCTTGGCTCCAACGGGTTGAGCGCCGAAGCCACCTCGCCGCTCACCCCGGCTGTCTCCGCCTGAGACCTCGCCGGGGTCGCGACGCGGCCTCGCGGCAAGGCCCTCCGGGCGCGAGCTCCGCGGCGGCGCGGAGACGTCCTCGCTGCGAGCCGAGCCCGTGCGCTCGCCACGAGGCTTGAATGCTGAAGGCCTCGCGCCGAACCCGCTTCGGCGCTCACCCCGGCTGTCGCCGTCAAAGCCGTCCGGCCGCGGGCTTCGGGTTCTGGTCGGAGCGTCTCCGGCAGGTGCGCCAAATCTCTCGCCGCGACCAGGCCCGGATCGGGCGCGCGGCGCCCCACCGGTTTCGCCGGTGCTTCTGTCCGGACGCGTGCCACGTTCGGCGCGGCCCTCAGCGGCAAAACCCTCGCGTCGGGGTTTTGCCGCGAAGCCCGTTCCACGCTTGGCCGGCCGGCCGGCATCGGCGCGGGTCTTCTGGCGCTCGCCGGCGCCATCGTGGTTCTGCGCCGCGAAGCGGCGTGCATTGCGGCTATCGCCTTCGCGCGCAGTCCCGGCCATGACCGGAATGACGCGCTCGACCTTGACGGCGCGGCCCTTGCGGTCGGCCGTGGCGCCGCGCTCGATACGCCTGCGGCCCTCACCGGCGGCCTCCTCGCGCGCCGCCCGCATGGCTCCTACATGGGGGCGCGGTGCGGCTGGCTCGGAGCGGCTCGGCCTCGTGGGCGCGACCCCTTCCGCGTCACGACGGCCGCGCACGGGCGCCGCCGGCTCCTCGCGCGTTTCGAGATCCACGCCCGCCTGGGCTGCGAGGCCCGGGCCGAGCTGTTCGCGCAGAACTCGGGTCGGCACGGATTCCACCGCGCCCTCGGCCAGTTCACCGAGCTGGAACGGGCCGAAGGAAATCCGGATCAGCCGCGTGACGGCAAGGCCGAGCGATTCCAGCACCCGCTTGATCTCGCGGTTCTTGCCTTCGCGCAGGCCCATGGTCAGCCAGACGTTGGCGCCCTGGATCCGGTCGAGCGTGGCTTCGATCCCGGCATAGTCGATGCCGTCGATCGTAACGCCGGACTTCAGCTGGTCGAGCCTGGCCTGATCGATCGAACCATTGGCCCGTACGCGATAGCGGCGTTGCCAACCTGTCTGAGGCAGTTCGAGCACCCGCGCCAACCCGCCATCGTTGGTGAGCAGCATCAGACCTTCGGTGTTGATGTCGAGCCGTCCAATCGAGACGACGCGAGGCAGGCCCTCGGGCAGGTTGTCGAAGATCGTCGGCCGACCTTCGGGATCGCGCGCCGTGGTTACGAGGCCGCGAGGCTTGTGGAACATGTAGAGCCGGGTCTGCTCGCGCTCGGGCAGCGGCTCTCCGTCGACCGTGATGCGGTCGCCCTCCTTGACGTTCAGTGCGGGGCTGTCGATCACGACACCATTGACGGCGACGCGGCCCGCGGCAATCCAACCCTCGGCATCGCGTCGCGAGCAAAGGCCGGCGCGCGCCATCACCTTGGCAATGCGGGCGTCGTCTTTAGGCGGAATGGGTTCGGCGCCGCGCGTCTTGGCGGTCGGGTCGCGGCGACCCTCGTCGCGACGCGGAGGGGCATCCCGATCGCCGGGGCGGGAACGCGGCTTGTCGCCGCCGCGCGGTGAGGAGCCGTCACGGCCGGAAGGGCGCGGCCGCGATGAAGAGGGCCGGTTCGGCGGCTTGGTGGTGTCGGTCATGAGCTCGTGATAGCAGGGCCGCGTGGGAAACGGGAGTGTGGATTGACGCCGATGCGTGAAGATGCCTTCGCGCGCGCTTTCGACGAAGCCCGGGCGGCCGCGGCGCGTGGCGAAGTTCCGGTCGGCGCCGCCATCTCACGCGACGGCGTGGTGATTGCCTTGGCGGGCAACCGCACGCTGGAGGATCGCGATCCGACCGCTCATGCCGAGATGCTGGCCATCCGCGCCGCATGTGCCGCTTTGGGCTCGGAGCGCCTCACCGGCTGCGACCTCTATGTGACGCTTGAGCCCTGCGCCATGTGCGCGGGCGCGATTTCCTTCGCGCGGCTGCGGCGGCTCTATTACGCGGCCGAAGACCTCAAGGGCGGCGCCGTCGACAACGGCTCACGCTTCTATTCCCAGCCGACCTGCCACCACGCGCCCGAAGTCTATGGCGGCATCCGCGAGACAGAGTCGGCGGAGATGCTACGAGCCTTCTTCAGGGCTCGTCGGGGCAGGTGAGAGGGCGCGAGGCCGCTTCGAAGTGTTGATCGCGGAAGCGACCGTGAAAGGCCTCTAGCCCGGCAAGCGGGACGCGCCGGCCTGCGCCACCGGCTCGGGCGAGGGCGGCGAGACCAGGCCGATCCGCAGGCTTGCGGCATTGAACTTGATCCATTCCCAGAGGATCAGCCGCGTCGTCGCCTCGTCGTTCCACCACGGGCCGTGGTGGCCCCGGTCCGACACGACCGGGAAAGGCTTCAACTCGACACCCGGCAAGGCCGAACTCATCTCCACCAAGGCGCGCGGCATGTGATAGTTCGACGTCACCACGATCAGCGACCGGATGTGGTTGGCCCTGACCCATCGCTCCGTTTCGGCGGCATTGCCGACCGTATTGGCGGCCTCGTAGCCGAGAGCGATGCAGCAATCGATGAGGTCCCGCGCCGCCGGCGTCTGCCGGACGATCTCGCTCGGCGTCGTGGCGGGGTTGACGCCTGTGATCAGCAGCCGATCCGCATGGCCCTGCGCCAGAAGGCCGACCGCATCTGCGATCCGGTCGGCGCCTCCCGTCAGGGCGACGGCTCCCTCGGCATGGCCAATGACGGGCGTTTCCACCGCGGCGATCCGATCCAGGAAGGCGCCGAAGTTCCACGCGAGACCGAGCCCGCCCGCGAGGCACAGGCTCAGCGCCATCGTCGCACCCGTCAGGATCTTGCTCACCGGCCGCTCGTCCCGCTGTCCATCCCGGATCTTTGCTCCTGCATGGTGAGTGCCGGGTTAACGCCGACCGCAAGCTCCCGCACCCGGCGAATTCGCTCTCGCTCACACCGATCTGCCAACCGAACCCTCGCGCCACACTCCGGATCCGATCTAGGTGAGGCCGCGCAGGTGGCGGAACACGATCGTCCGCGACATCCAGCCCGTCGCGAGTGCGGTGCCGAAAGCGATGATGACGATGGCGCCGTAGCCGCGCGGCCCGAGTGCAAAGGTGCCGAACAGCGCTTCAACCTCGTCGGTGCCGGAGCCGCCTGCGAGCCGCGCCGTCAGGAGATTGCCGAGGAGAAAGGCCAGGCAGGCGAGCCCGCCGCCCGTCCCGGCGCCTTGCAGCCCCAGCCGCAGGAAATGGCGCTGAAATTCCCGGGCGATGAAGCGGTCCTCGGCGCCGACGAAATGCAGCACGCCGATGATCTCGCGGTTGCCCGCCATCACGCCCCGGGTCGCGAAGGTGACGGCCAGGCCCAGCGCGGTGAGGACCAGCACGAAGACGAGTCCCGCGAGGCCCGCCAAAGTATCCGTCATGGTGGCCAGCCGGCCGCGCCAGGTGCGGTGGTCGTCGAGGCTGGCCTCGGGCAGCGCGGCCAGGAGCGAGGCTCTCAGGGCCGCGCCGTCGAAAGGCGCGCCCGGAGCCAACCGGACAACGATCAACCGGGGGATCGGCAGGTCGCCGAGATCGAGAGTCGTGCCGACCGCCGAGCCGAGCCAGGGTTCGAGAAGTTTCTCCGCCCGTCCCTTGTCGAAGGGATCGACCTCGCCGACACCCGGGGTCGCTCGCGCGAGTCCGGCCGCCTTGGCGACATCGGAGTCGATGTCGCGGCCCGGCACGGGGCGGATTTGGATCGTCGCCTCGCGCGACACGGTGTCCTGCCAGTCGTGCGACGTGCCCTCGACGAGCAAGGCGGCACCGGCGGCCAGAGAGGCCAGGAACGTCATGATGGCGATGACCGTGACGAGCGCCCGTCCAGCGATCGACGCCGCCGGAACGAGAGGCACCTCGCGACGCCGCCGGGTCGTGCCTCGCAAGAAGCTGGCGGCCCCGGCCGCTGCCCCGCCTCCCCAGACGCTTCTCACGGCCTCACTCATAGACGGTGAGCCTGCGATCGCCGATCACGAGGCGGCGGACCTGATTGAACTGGTCCATGAGCGCGAGGTCGTGCGTGGCGATCACGACCGAGGTCCCGGACTTGTGCAATTCCATGAAAAGCCTGAGCAGCCGGCGCGCCAGCGGCGGATCGACATTGCCGGTCGGTTCGTCGGCGAGGAGGAGTTCCGGTCGAGTGATCAGGGCACGGGCGATGGCGGCGCGCTGCTTCTCGCCGCCCGACAGAACCTGAGGATGGGAGTCCATGCGCTCGCCGAGGCCGACCCAGCGCAACAATTCGACCACCTCGGACCGATAGCTCGCCTCCTCGCGACCCTGGACGCGCAACGGCAGCGCCACGTTGTCGTAGGTGGTCAGGTGATCGAGCAGGCGGAAATCCTGGAACACGACGCCGATGCGCCGGCGCAGGCCCGTCACGGAGTCCTTGTCGAGCGTCGCGGCATCGCGGCCGAACAAGGTGATGAGGCCGCGTGTAGGCTTCAGCGACAGGAGCATGAGCCTGAGCAACGTGGTCTTGCCGGCGCCCGAGGGACCCGTGAGGAACTGGAAGCTCTGCGGCGCGATGGAGAACGACAGGTCCTTGAGGATCTCGGCCCCCATGTCGTAGCGCAATCCGACATTCTCGAAGCGGACCAACCCAATCTCCGCTGCCATCCCGATCCGGGACCAGTCCTATCATGGCTGGCGTAACCGCGCCTTAACCACGATTGCGGCTTGATGGGTCAAGACGAAGCGACACCGTGTGTCGAAGCTTCCGCTTCGGCCCCGTCGCTCCGCTCGACACCCCCGAGCCTGGAAGAAGGATAGTGCCGCCGAGGCGTCCCTGTCCCGATGAAAGTGCGCGGGGCCCCGTTTCCGACCCTCATTGCGCGGCCTTCCATGCTGATCCGTTGCCCGACCTGCGCAAGCGGCTATGACCTCGACCCCGAGATGCTGCCCGCAGGCCGCATTCTGCGCTGCGCCCATTGCCGCGATGCCTGGACCCACGGCTCTTCCGATCGGGCGGCGACCGTTCTGCCGCCGGCCGGACCCGAGATCGTCGCCGAGGCCCGGTTCACACGCCGTCCCTCTGTATTGCAGGAGACGGTTTCATCACCTCCGCGGCGCCAGCCCGCGGCTCGGCGGCGCTTGTCGCAGAACATCACGGCGTCGCTGACAGCGGCGGCCATGCTGGGCTTGGGCATGGCGGCGGTGGCGGGCAAGGCCAGCCTCGTCGCGGCCTTCCCGCCGAGCGAGGCGGTCTTCGCCACGCTCGGTCTGCCGGTCAACCTCAAGGGACTCGGCATCGCCGACATTCGCTCGACCGTGATGACGGGCGACGGGGCGCCGACTCTGACCCTCGAGGGGCACATCACCAATCTCAGGTCCGAGGCCATGCCGGTGCCGGCGTTGCGCATCGCAGTGCGCGACAAGAACCGCCGCGAACTCTACTATTGGACCTCTCCCGCGCCGAAAGCCCAGCTCGCCGTGGGGGAGACGGTCACGTTCCGTAGCCGGCTATCGGCGCCGCCGACCGATGGACAGGATCTGGCGGTCAGCTTCGCCGAGCCTCGGGCCGGGGTGCGCCGCGTAGCCGAAGTGATGCCGGGCGACAGGTGACCGTGTGAGAGACCCCGCCATCCGCATTCTCTTCGATACCCACCAGATCGCGGATCGTAACCAGGCGCTGGCCCGGGACATCGCGGCTGCCGATCCGCGCGATCTCCTCGCCGTCGCGGT
>JAYVMK010000079.1:0-5989 GCA_043758995.1 Lichenibacterium sp.
CGCCTCGATCGCGAAAAGCATCCTCGACGCCTCGCGCTGAGCCAACTTTCCCCTGATGGAGGCCTATCGATGACCGCATCCAGCGCCACCACTCCAGCCCTCGACCTCGTCGAACTGACCGTCGACAAGGTTCAAGCGGCTTACGCCGCCGGGACTGTCACGGCGGAAGCCTTGACCCAGGCGCTTCTCGATCGGATCGCCGCCCTGAACCCCTCGCTCAATGCGCTGGTGTTCCTGAACCCCGAGGCCCTCGCGGATGCGCGGGCCAGCGATGCGCGCCGGGCCGCGGGCGAGAGCCGGGGGCCGCTCGATGGCGTGCCGGTGGTGATCAAGGACCCGATGGACATGGTGGGCTTTCCCACCACGGCGGGCTGGCGGCTGCTTCATTCGGCAAGCGGCGGGGTCGATCTCATGCCCGAGACCGACAGCCCGGTCGTGGCGCGGATGCGGGCGGCCGGCACCGTGATGCTGGGCAAGACCAATGTCCCGGTGCTGAGCCACACCGGCAGCCACGCCAACGACAGCTGGGCGGGCCCCACCTACAATGCGGCCGGCCGCGATTTCCTGCCCGGTGGCAGCAGCGCCGGGACCGCGACCGCGGTCGCGGCGAGCCTGGCGGTGCTGGGCCTCGCCGAGGAGACGGGCGGCTCGATCCAGAACCCCGCTTCGGCGCAAGGCCTCGTCGGCATCAAGCCGACTTTCGCGCTCGTCCCCAATGCCGGGGTGATGCCGCTGTCGGCGAACCGCGACGTCGTGGGTCCGATCGCCCGCTGCGTCCATGACGCGGCGCTCTGCCTCGACGTGTTGGCCGGCTACACGGCCGAGGATCCCAAGACCGTGGCGGGCGTCGGCCATCGGCCTCAAGGGGGCTACGCGTCGAAGCTCGCGCCCGACGCCCTTGCGGGCAAGCGCATCGGGCTCTACGGCCCCGGCTGGCGCGACTTGCCGCTGTCGGGGGAAACGATGGCGCTCTACAGCCGCGCGCGGGACGAGCTTGCAAGCCTCGGCGCCGTGCCGGTCGAAGATCCCTTCGCAGGGTCGGGCTTCGCGGCTTTGCGTCAACCCACCATCCCGGGGCACGAATTCGACGCCCGCGGCCTCGAATCGGTGCCCTACGATCTCGAGCAATACCTCAAGCGTCTCGGGCCCGGTGCGGCATTGAAGAGCTTCGCCGATTTCGCCGCCGCCACTGCCGCCGAGAACCCCTTCGCTGAGGGTGGGGTGCTGAGCTTCATGCCGCGGCTACCGCAATTCGCCGCCTGTCTCGCCGACCCGACCCGGCCTCCCGACCTGTCGGAGTTCATCGCGGCGCGCGAGGCCTATCTGTCGATCTTCGCCGAGGTCTTCGCCCGCGAGAAGCTCGACGCCCTGGTGTTCCCGCAGATGCGTTCGGCGCTCGGTCCGCTGCACGGCACCGACATCATCCACGAGACGACCGTCAGCGAAATCAATATCGCGGGCCTGCCCGGCGTGACGGTCCCGGCCGGGAGCTACGCCTCCGGCGCTTCCTTCTGCCTCATCGTCTTGGGGCCGCGCTGGAGCGAGGCGGAGCTTCTGGCCTATGCCTATGCCTACGAGCAGGCGACTCACCACCGCCGCGCGCCGGTGCTGCCTGAGTCTTGACGGCGCACGGGCGACATGCGGGTCGAAGCGCTCTACCGCTCCAGTTCTTGGTAGTCCGGCAGTGAGGCAGCAAGCCGCCGGCCGCCGCGGATGACGATGCGGTCGGCCTGGGGACGGGCGATGACCTGATCCATCGCGCGGGCGTTCAGCACGATGAGATCGGCCGTGCCGCCGACCGCGATGCGGCCGGCGTGGGCAAGCCCCATGATGTCGGCGCCAGCCGGACCGCAAAGCGCGGTGGCGTCGCCGAACGGATGATCGAGATGGAGGATGCGAACGCCCTGGCGCCACGTGTCGAGCATGTCGTGGTCGCCATAGGCGTAGAAGGGGTCGCGGCAATTGTCGCCCGCCACCGCCACCCGCACGCCGGCGGCGCGCAATTCCTTGACGGGCGTTACGCCCCGCCAGCGCGGGGTTCGCCCGGCGATCCGATCCTGAAGATACATGTTCACGGTCGGCAGCGTGACGATGGCGATGCCGGCATCGCGGACGAGGGCGATGTGGTCGGCCATCGTCCCGTAATCCTGCAGCGCCAGCGAGCAGCAGTGGCCGCAGGTCACGCGACCTTCGTAGCCGTGCCGCATCGTGGCGCGCGCCACGACGGGCAGCGCCGCACCCGTGGGGTCGCCGGATTCGTCGACATGCAGATCGACGTCGAGGTCGCGCTCGCGCGCCAGGGTGAAGAGGCGGTCGAGCACGGCTTCGAGGTCGGCGAGTTCGTCCTCGTGCAGCCCCGCGGTGGCCCGGGTAACTCCGCCCATCAGCCCGCCGGTCTCGGCCACGAGATCGGCGAGCGTCGAGGCGAAAGGCGTGGCGAAGACGTCGAGCGCCACCAGGGCCACGGCCTGCAACGCCACCCGGCCCGCGAAGGCGTCGCGCATTTCGGCGAAGACCGCCCAGGTGTCCGGGGCCTGTCCCTCGTAGCTGTCGAGGTGGGTGCGGATCGCCGAGACGCCATGCGCTTCGGCGCAGCGCAGCCCGAACTCCATGCGGCGGCGCAGATCCGGCGGCCGCCAATGCGCGGCGCGGTCGGCCTGGGTGGCGTCGCGCGCGCCCATGAAATCCCCTGTCGGATTCGGCGCGCGGTCGACGATATGGGCCTTGTCGAGATGAGCGTGGACGTCGACCAGGGTCGGCCAGAGGTGACGTCCGTCGAGGTCGATATCACCGAAGCCGAGATCGCCGGACGCGGCCGCCACGGCGGTCACGCGACCGCCCGCCAGCGTCACGTCGACCAGAGCGGCGGTGTCACGGTCGGCCACGAGGCCGGGCGGCGCGTCGGACAGGAAGGGTAGGGGCACGCGAGCCCGCCGCAGCGTCACAGGGGCGCCGCGGTCGAGTGCGGCGAAATCCGGGGTGGATGTCAAAATCGGGGCTCCAGACGGTATGGCCCGGTCGCAAGGACCGGGCCACCCTATGGAAGCGCGTCGGGCAGGAAAACGGCAGCTTCGCGCCTACAGGACGACCGGCCTCTCCCGTAGTGTCTTAGTGGACGAGTTCGTGGCTCTCGGCCGGCAAGGTCGATCCACCGACGCGCCAACGGTCCGGACAAAGGAACGTGCGGCGGCGCTTTTCGTGTTCGAAGGGCAGGGGGGGACGCGTGTCGTCGATCTTCGGGCCGACCTGTCGGCGAAAGGCATCGGCGTCCGACCAGAACCCGACGTTGACGAAGGTCGTCCAACCCTCTCCGAATTCCAGCGTGATCCACTGGCAATCGTTCTGCGTCTCGACATGGCTGAGATATTCGCCGATCAGCCCACTCCGATCCTCGATCGCCTCGTTGTGCGACCAGTAATCCATGAAGGCGCTCTCCTGGCCCTTCTTGATGCGCCATTCGACGATGACGATGCGCATCTGCGCCGCGTAGACGTCCGACGTCGCGACGTCGGTCCGCCGGGCCGATCGGCGCGGCGACGCGAGATGGGGAGCCTGGTGGTCGGCTGACGACACAGGCGCGGTTCGGTTAGACGAATTGATCATGCCGTCATCAGGGGGGAGAGTGCCTAAACCCGATGCAAGCAATTCGGTCGATTTCGAGCGATCTCCGTTTTCAGCGTCGATCCGTTACACAATCGTCTTCGGACGGCTCCGCGAAGGCCGCTCCGATGAAGCCCGCCACCACGCTGACCACGGGGTCGAGCGGCCCCACGGCGCGATGCACCAGTGCCACGGATTGCCGAACGGTGCCGCCCTGAATCGGCACGAAGGCGAGGCGCCCGGCGCCGAGGTCCTCGGCAACCTCGAATTCGCACATGAAGGTCACGCAGGGGCTGCGGCGGGCCATGCGCCGCATGAGCTCGAGCGAATTGGTCTCGACGGCCGGTGATACGTCGACGTTGGGCGGCACCAGCAGGTCGACGGCCTCCCGCAACGACATTCCGCTCTCCGCCAGAAGCAGCGGATAGGGCAGGCAATCGGCGAAGCGGAGGCTGAGGCGGCTCGCCAGCGGATGGTCGGGCGACATGACGGCGCCGATCGGATGATCGAAGGCCATGGCACGATAGAGCCGCGGATGGGCGGGTGGATTGAAGGCGAGGCCGAGGTCCGCCTCTCCGGCCAGCAGCGCCGCAATGATGCCGTCCTTGGACAGGATCCGCACGGTCAGCTTCACCCGCGGGTGAAGCGCGCGGAAGTCGCCGAGAGCCGCACCCAGCACCGTGGCGGCGAGGCCCGCCATGGTGGCGATCACCACTTCTCCCTGCTGAAGGCCTTTCAGGGCCGCCATCTGGTTCAAGGCGCGGCCGTGGTCGCGCAGCGTGTCGCGTACATGCGCCACCAGGATCTCGCCCGTTGCAGTGAGCCGCAACCCCCCCGGCATCCGCTCGAACAGCGGCGTGTCGAGCTCGGCCTCGAGCGAGAGGATCTGGCGATTGATGGCCGAGGCCGCGACGTTGAGCCGGGCCGCCGCCTTGCGGATGGAGCCCGATCGCGCGACCTCGTCGAGATACCGGAGCATTCGACCGTGCAGCATCGGTCCTCGCTGGCGTACTCTGCCGCTTTTAGCGGCAGGTGATGAGAGCTTCGGCGGCGTACGCTTTTTGCGGACATCCCGCGCGTCAAACGATGCTCGCACGCAACGCGGAGGCGTGGAAGTCTTCTCGGCAACGCTGTTCAACTGCGCCGCGAGGATACATGTCGTCCAGCATTCACCGCCTGCTCTGCCTTGCGACGGCGGCCCTGATGGGCCCGGTCATCGCCGCGGTCCCGGCGCGGGCGGCCGAGAAATTTTCCTACCTCACGAGTTGGTTCGCCGAGGCCGAGCATGGCGGCTTCTACGAGGCCAGGGCCGAGGGGCTCTACGACAAGGCGGGGATCGACGCCGACATTCGCATGGGCGGCCCGCAGGTCAATGCCATGCAATTGCTGCTGGCCGGCGAGGTCGACGCCATCATGGGCTACGACTTCCAGGTGCTGAGTGCCGTCGAGAAGGGACTGCCGGCCGTGACGGTGGCGACGACCTTCCAATTCGAGGTCCAGGGCCTGATGACCCACGAGGACGTCAAGGGCCTCGACGACCTCAAGGGCAAGACGATCCTGATCGCGTCGTCGAGCCACACGACCTTCTGGCCCTGGCTGAAGGCCAAGTACGGTCTCTCGGACGATCAGACCAAGGCCTATACCTTTAACCTGCAGCCCTTCTTCGCCGACCCCAACACGGCCCAGCAGGCCTATTCCTCGTCGGAGCCTTTCCAGGCGCAGCAGAAGGGCGTCCCGGTCAAATTCTTCCTCTTCGCCCGCGAAGGCTATCCGCCTTACGGCTCGACCATCGTCGTCACCCGCAAGACGTTGGAGACCCGGCCGCAGGTCGTGCGGGCCTTCATCAAGGCCACCATGCAGGGTTGGCGCGACTACATGGCCAACCCCGGTCCCGGCAACGCCCTGATCAAGGCTGCCAATCCCAAGATGGGCGACGAACAGCTCGCCTTCAGCATCGACAAGATGCGCGAGCTCCATGTTCTCGACGGCGACGGCAACGTGCCTCTCGGGTCTATGACGGAGGCGCGCTGGAAGGCCACCGACGATTACATGGTGGCGAACGGCCTGCTGAAGCCGGACGTCGACTGGCACAAGGCCTTCACGACCGAATTGATCGGCGACCTCGACGCCCGACTGAATTGAACGCCGTGTCGTTGTCCCCGCAGGGCGGGATCGTTGCCACGCTCGATGGCGGCATTCCGGCGGTCGAGATCCTGTCCGCCGACAAGGTCTTCGCCAATGGCACGCGGGGGCTGGCGCCGCTGAGCCTCACCGTGGCGGATGGGGAGTTCCTCTCGCTGATCGGCCCCTCCGGTTGCGGCAAGAGCACTCTTCTGTCGCTCATCGCCCATCTCACCCAGCCGACGGATGGCCGGATCCTGTGGTGGCG
>JAYVMK010000080.1:0-26344 GCA_043758995.1 Lichenibacterium sp.
GACGAGAGGTCCGGCTCGTCCCTGTGTCACGACATGAATGTGCCGAACGGTGCTCCGGCGCCGCGGGACACCCGTGGCTGATGGGCATCGGTCGGACCCGAAAGGACAGACCCGTGACCACCACCTCCACGAACCCCGCCGATTCCGTCGTCTACATCACCTCCTTGAAGACTGCTGCCACCGCCACGAGCCCTGCCGTCTACGAGCAGGCGTCGGGTGTCCTGATCGCACCGGACGAAGTCCTCACGGCAGCCCACGCCGTCTACGACGATTCAGGCAACCTGCTGACCGGCACGATGGTCAGCCCCGGCTACCAGGGTCAGGTCGTGTATGGTGTCGCCGCCGCGCAGGCGATCCATGCCGAGCCCTTTACCGACTGGACGCAACTGTCCGGGACGCAACAGGACTTCGCCGTCATCCATCTGGCGACGCCCATCACGGACGTGCCGGTCATGGCGCTCGGAGCGGATTTCGCGGGCGGTCAGGTGACCATCACGGGATATCCGGCGGCGACCTCCGGCCAGCAGGACAGCGTCACCGAATCCGTGACCCAGGTCGCCGGCTACAACGCGTTCCAAGGCACGGCGCTCGGCGCCCCGGGCGACTCGCATGGGTCGAGCGGTGGACCTCTGTGGGAAACCGTCAACGGCGTCGCGACCGTGGTGGGCTTGACGTCGTCGCAGACCGGATCGACCGGCAATTTTCTCCAACTGACCTCGGCCGACGTCGCCCAGATCCAGGATTGGGTGGCGCAGGATCACCCGGTCTCGACAGCCGTCGCATCAGACTCCACCCCGTCGACGACGTCGGCCGCCCCGCCCACCGTCTTCGATGCGGTCTCGTTCCTCTCCGGCGACGCCGGGCAGGTCGGCTCGATCCAGGCCCTCGGATACCTGGATCGGGCCACCGAACGCGTCGTGTCGCTACTGAACCGGGATGCGGCCAGGATGGGAGGCACCGCCAGCTTCGATGATGTCGCCTACGACCTGCTGACCAAGGTCGGCAACAACGGCAACGCCGCGAACCTCGCCGCATCCCTGCTGGAAGGCATCGTGTGGGGCCATGACGGCGGCGCGCCCGGGACCGTGGTGGCGGCCGCGACGGCCCAGGACCCCGGAATCGCCTCCTACCATGGCAGCGTGCAGGCCACGCGCGCAGGCTTCACCCTAGGGCACGACCTTCTGGCTCATGGGTTCTGAGCCCGACGGCCTCTCCGTCAGGCGCTCTATTCCGTCCCCATCACAAGCCCCTCGATATCGTGCTTCTGCGTGATCGGCAGCAACTCCGGTACGACACGGCATACGAGGTGTTTGCGAACCGCGTCCGGCAAGGTGTCGTAGAAGTCCTGGGTCACCATCATGTCGTGCAAGGCGGCATGACCGGCGCCTGGAGCATCCACGCCGAGAACCAGCACGGGGCGGGCGATCGGCGATGCATGGGCGGTCCCACGATGCATGGTCAGTGCCGAGCGGCACGAGATGTCGCCCATCTCGGGGAACTTGCGAACAGCTCGCTCCGTGAAACGCGACCAAAGCTCCCGATCCGGGAACATCTCGTGTTTCCAATCGCGGCCGTCATCCCATTGCGTACCGGGCGCGACCTCGAACGGGCCCATGTCCGGTGTGACATCGACACCCGTAAGGTTGAAGGCGAGAGAGGTGATCCGCTTCTCCCGCCAGCTGATCTCGGGTGACGGGAAATCGCGGTGCCAGGGCTGGTTCATGGCACCCTGAAACGGGGTGTCGAAGCCGATCTCGACGATCTCGTAGTCCGGGCCGAGCACCGACTCGCACATCGACGTGACCCAGGGATGGGTCACGAGATCGGCAAAGCCGCGCAGATGCTGCGGGTGGATCTCGACATACCAGCGGCGTGGGCCGCGACCCACAGCGCCTCCGGGACGCTGAATCGCCTCCCAGAAGGCCGTGGTGATGTCCTCACGCATATCCTCGGCCCATTGCCGGGACAAGGCGCCCTTCCGCCCGACGACACCATCGCGATAGAGAATGTCGACGTCCTGGCGCACATCGACAGCCGTGTCGGTGACTTCAATGGTCATGGTGTTTCCTCGTTCGTTTCTTCTTCCCGGGTGTAACGTTCGGTCCGAAGCCGGGTTCGACACACCCGGCTGAGCTCTTGTCCGGTGCGATCGGCGCTCCGGCCGCACCGCGATCAATCGGTCTCGACCGGTCGGGAGCGGCTCAAGAGCTTGGCCTGGCCGACCACGACCACGAGCAGGAACAGGCCGCGGATTACCGATTGCCAATAGGCGGAGAGGCTGATCACGCCGAGGCCGTTCTCGAAGTTCAGCATGTTGAAGATGAGCCCCAGCAGGGCGACCCCGGCCAGTGTGGTCACGACCGAGCCGTTGCCGCCCGTGAGAGGCGTTCCGCCCACCACGACGGCCGAGATGGCGAAGAGCTCCCAACCCTGGCCTTCGATCGGCTGGCCCGCGCCGAACTGCGCCGCCAGGACCACGCCGGCGAGCCCGGCCAGCGCGCCGCTCCCGGCATAGACGGCCCATTTGACCGGGTCGGTGCGCAGGCCCATGAGCCGCGTCGCCTCCTCGTTGCCGCCCACCGCCAAAGCGGTGCGGCCGAAGCCCGTGCGTTCGAGCAGCACCCAACCGACCGCGAAGGCGACGAGCGCCAGAATGGCCGGCACCGGGAAGCCGAAGAGGTCGCCCTGTCCCACGAGGGTGAAACCGCTGTCGTAAGACGCCGAGACGGACTGGTCACCGGCCAGCAGAAGAGCGAGCCCGCGTGCGCCGAGCATGGTGGCGAGCGTCGCGATGAAGGGTGCGAGGCCCAGGACCACGACCGCGAAGCCGTTGACGAGACCGATCGCCAGCCCGGCCGCGACCCCCGCGGCCACCCCGGCGCCGATACCGTAGGGCGAGGCCAAAGCCGCCGCGACGCTGCCGAGCGCCGCCACGGCTCCGACCGAGAGGTCGATCCCGCCCGTGACGATCACGAAGGCCATGCCGAGGCTGACGAGACCGAACATCGAATTGTAGCCGAGGAACGACAGGACGTTGAACGAGCTCAGGAAGCGATCGTAGCGCAGCGCCCCGATGAGCAGCAGCGCCACCAGGGCCACCACTACGCCATAGCGGCTGGCCGTCATGAGCGTCCGTTCGCGCCCGCTGAGCTCCACGCCTTTCATGAGCGTGCTCCCTGCCGCTGAACCCAGACCGCGACGACGATGAGCCCGGCCTTGACCACCAGAGCGGCGGCATCCGGCACGCCATTGGCGATCAGCGTCGTCCGGACCAGCTGGATGATGGCGGCACCGACCAGCGTTCCCAGAACCGTGGCGCGGCCGCCGGCCAGCAAGGTGCCGCCGACCGCGACGGCCGCGATGGCGTCGAGCTCCATACCCATCCCGACGAGATTGGCATCCGAGGAGCCGTTGATGGCGATCGTGACGAGACCCGCCACGCCGGCCGCCGCGCCGCTGAGCGCGTAGACGGTCCGCTTGACGCGGGCGACCGGGATGCCGGACAGCCGCGCCGCCCGCTCGTTGCCGCCGACGGCGAGAATCCGACGTCCCAGCAGGGTCCGGTGCAACAGAAAGGCCCCGCCCGCCACTGTCGCCAGCATGAGCAGCGCCTGGAAGGGAACGCCGAACGGCCGGCCTGTGCCGATATAGGCGAAGGCCGGCGCGTCGAAGGTCTGGAGATTGCCGTTGGTCATCACCTGGGCGATTCCGCGCCCCGCGATATAGAGGACCAGCGTCGCCACGATCGGCTGGATCCGATAGCGCGTGATGACGAACCCGTTGAGCCAGCCGAGCATCCCGACGGCGATCACGGGCAGGACGAGGCCGAGCGCGATCCCCACGGCCGCGGTGGGGACCGGCACCAGGGCACCGGCGAAGATGAGCGGCGCGAGCTGCCCCGCGATGGCCATCAGGGAGCCCACCGACAGGTCGATGCCGCCGGTCGCGATCACCAGCGTCATGCCGACCGCCACGATGACGACGGGGGCGACCTGCGTCAGGTTGACGTTCAGGGTCTGTGCCGAGAGGAAGTGCGGCGTGATGGCGGCGTTGAGCAGCAGGAGCGCGGCAAAGGCCAGGAGCGCGCCGGAGCGGCGGAGCCTTGGCCAGACGTTGTCGAGACCGCGGGGGGCGGGCAGGGCGCGCTCAGACATCGCGAGCGGCCTCGTGTTCGGCACCGAGGCCGTGAGCCATGGCGCTGAGAAGGGCGTCCTCGTTGAGAGCCTCGCCGTCGAGTTCGGCGACGGTGTGACCGTCGCGCAGCACATAGGCGCGGTCGGCACCCTCGACGATCTCCTCGGGTTCGGAGGAGACCATCAGCACCGCCAGCCCGCCCTTGGCCAGTTCGCGGATGAGCGCCTGGATCTCGGCCTTGGCGCCGACGTCGATGCCCCGCGTCGGCTCGTCGAGGATCACGAGCCGCGGATCCGTGCAGAGCCAGCGCGCCAGCAATACCTTCTGCTGGTTGCCGCCGGACAGTTCGCGCACCGGCTGTTCGGGCGAGGAGCATTTGATGCCGAGGCGCTTGACGTAGCGCCCGACGATCTCGCGCTGGCGAGCCTCATCGACGATGCCGGCTCGGGTGAGCCTCGGCATGAGGGCGAGCGTCAGGTTTTCCCGCACCGACAGGTCCGGTACGATCCCCTCATGCTTCCGGTCTTCTGTGCAGAAGCCGAGCCCGGCCGCGATTGCGGCGCGCGGACCCGCAGGCCTGTAGGGCTGTCCCCCGAGAACCATCTCGCCGCCATCCAGGCGCTCGGCACCGAAGAGCAGCCGCACGCTCTCGGTCCGTCCCGATCCGAGCAACCCCGAAAGACCGACGATCTCCCCGGCACGGACCGAAAAGCTCACATCGGCGACGAGCGGCCCACGCTTGAGATTCTTGACCTCGACGGCGACGTCGCCGGCCTGACCCGACTTACCGCCGAAACCCGTGGCACCGCGCTTCGCCACGACCGACCTGTCGCGCCCGAGCATCGAGGCGACGAGGTCCAGCTTAGACAGGTCCGTCATGGCGGCCGCGCGCACGGTCGAACCGTCGCGCATGATGGTGACGCGGTCGCAGACGGCATAGAGCTCGTCGAGCTTGTGACTGACGAAGACGGTCGACACGCCGTCGGCCTTGAGGCCCCGGATCACCCGGAACAGCCCTTCGACCTCGCGATCGTCGAGCGAGGAGGTGGGCTCGTCCATGATGACGAGCCTGGCGTTGAAGCCGAGCGACCGGGCGATGGCCACCATCTGTTGGGTGGCGATCGGGAAATCATCGAGGGGGCGACGGACGTCGACGTCGAGATTGAACTTGCCCAGCAATGTCCGGGCTTCGGCCTCCATGCCTCCCCGGTCGAGCAGACCCCAGCGCGAGAAGCGGCGCCCGAGGCAGATGTTCTCGGCCAACGAGCGAAAGCCGACGAGATTGACCTCCTGGTAGATGGTGGAGATTCCCTTGGCCTGGGCATCTCCGGGCGAGGCGGCCTCGAAGGGCGCGCCGTCGAAGCGGATCTCACCCTCATCGCGGCGGTGAAATCCGGTCAGGACCTTGATCAAGGTCGATTTGCCGGCGCCGTTCTGGCCGATGAGGGCATGGACCTCGCCGCGGCCGATCTCGAGAGACGCCTTGGTCAGGGCCGAAACGCTGCCGAAGCGCTTCGATACCCCGTGCATCGCGAGCAGGGGCTCGTGAGGCGAGGCTCCCGTCATCGAACGCGCCGGTTCCACTCAGAAGGCGGTCGCCAAGAGGTCCTTGGCACTGTCCTTGTCGTAGAACTTGTCGGCATTCTGGATGAAGGGCGGGATCGTCTCTCCATCCGCATAAGCCTTCAGGGTGGCGAAGGCCTTGGGCCCGAAGCGTGGGTTGCACTCGCAGGTGGCGCCGAGCGTTCCGTCGATCACGGCCTGGACGGCTTCCTTCTCACCATCGATCGAGCAGATGATCACGTCCTTGCCAGGAGTCTTGCCCGCCGCCTTGACGGCCGCGATCGCGCCGAGCGCCATCTCGTCGTTGTGGGCATAGATGGCGGTCGTATCGGGATGGGCCTGCAGCAGCGTCTCGGCGACCTGGCGCCCCTTGTCGCGGGTGAATTCGCCGTTCTGGCTGGCGACGATCTTCATGCCCGCCTGCTTGCCGATGATCTCGTCGAAGCCCTTCTTGCGGTCCGTGGCGGCCGAGGCGCCCGTCGTGCCCTCGAGTTCGATGATCATGGCCTTGCCGCCGGTCTGCTTGATGAGCCATTCGGCGATGCGATGGCCCTCGTCGACGAAATCCGAGCCGATGAAGGTGAGATAGTCCCGGCCCGCCTTGGCGAGCTTCTGATCGACGTTGCGGTCGAGCAGGATGACGGTGATGCCGGCCTTCTTGGCATTCACGATGGCGGGGATCAGCGGCTTCTCCTCGCGAGGCGCGAGGAAGATCACGTCGACGCCCTGCGCGATCATGCTGTTGACGTCGGAGACCTGCTTGGCGGCCGAGGAGGCCGCATCGGTATAGACGAGCTGGAAGCCGAGCTTCTTGGCCTCGTCCTGCATCGAGTTGGTCTCGGCGATACGCCAGGGATTGTTGCTCTCGGTCTGGGAGAAGCCAACCTTGTAAGTGGCCTTCTTGGCGAGCTTGGGCAGGCCATCGGCCGCGAAGGCCATGGGCGGCAGGATCAGCGCCGTTGTGGCAGCCGCAACCGAGCCGAGCAGAGTACGACGTGTGACGATCATGGCGGTTTCCTCCCAGGCAGGGTCTCGGATGCTTGTCCGGCCCCGTGTTTGATGGCTTTGTCCGACCGCTGCTAATATTTGTCAACGGGCAAACATATTAGCATACGATAACCCCGGAATGGCCGGCGGGAGGTGCGCGATGGGGGCGGGAGACGGGCGTCGCCCCACGATGGGTGACGTCGCGGAAGCGGCGGGTGTGTCTCAGACCACCGTGTCCCTGGTGCTGAACGGAGCCGCCAGTGCACGGCTCGCGGCAGCGACCCGGGACCGCGTCCTCCGGGCGGCCGACAGGCTCGGCTACGAATTCGTGCGTCGCGTCGCAGCGACCGCCAGAAAGCCCGGCGGGCTGATCGGCTTCGTGGCGGACCAGATGTCGACCGATCCCTGGTGTGCCCTGGGCCTTGATGGCGCGAGGGCGAAGGCGGCGGATCACGGGCTCGGCGTCATCGCGATGGTGACGGGCGGAGACCGGGAGGCGGAAGCCGAGACCTTGGCCCGGCTGGCGTCCCTGTCCGTCGAGGGGATCGTCTTCTCCCGGATCCACACGACCAAGGTCGAGGTGCCCGCCGCTCTCGCCGGGACGACATCCGTGCTTCTCAACTGCTATGCCGAGGATCGCTCGCTGCCTTCGGTGCTGCCGGGCGAGACAGGGGCGGGCCACAACGCCACGGACCGTCTTCTGCGCGAGGGGCACCGCCGCATCGGCTTCATCAACGGCGAAGCCTGGATGGACGCGTCGCGCGATCGCCTCAAGGGTTACAAACAGGCGCTGGCCACCGCCGACCTGCCCTTCGACCCGCATCTGGTCCGGGTCGGAAACTGGCAGCCGACATCGGGATACGAGGCGACGCTCGACCTCATGCGGGCCGAACGGCCGACCGCGATCTTCTGTGCCAACGATCTGATGGCGCTGGGTTGCTTCGATGCCTTGCGCGACCTCGGCTTGCGGGTTCCCGACGACGTTTCGGTGATCGGCTTCGACGATCGGGAGATCGCCCAGCATCTGAGGCCCGCTCTGACCTCCGTGAACCTACCGCATGTCGAGATGGGGGCGGCCGCCGTCGACCTTTTGCTCGATCCGTCGCCGACGAGGGGACGGGTGCCGCAGATCAAGATCGAATGTCCGCTCGTGGAGCGCCGCTCCGTCGGACCGTGCCGCGTGACGCCGGAACGTCTGCGGCAGCGTCGGAATGGTGCCGCGAGCCTTTGACGCTGTCGGTCCCAACGGACCCGTCGTCGTCGCGGGAGCGACCCAATCGCTGAAGTCGTAAAGGGTCGGGCGAAGGCACATCGATCGCGCCTCATCGACCAAGCCTGGGCTTCAGGCGCTGAGACAGGTCGTCGCGGACGTTTTTCGGGCACCGAGATCGTGCCTCTGTCCAGGTGCATCTCTGTCACTCTGCGGCGACCCGCCCGGCCAGCATAGCGGAACCCAGGGATCGTGGCCGGGCATTACGAATGCCCCGGCGGCCGGTCGATCTGAAGACATGCCGAGTTCCCGCCGCATCCGAGTCAAGACAAGGTCCTCGCAATGCATCGCGTTTCCCGCTGTCTCCTGGTCGTCGTCTCGGTCTTATGCGCGCCGTCGGTGGTTTTCGCCGGCGTCACCCCGGCTCTGCGGGAGCAGGCCGAGGCGGTATGCAGGGATGACGCGCTGAGACTCTGCCCGGAAGCTGTCCCGGACGAGACCGCCATTATCGCCTGTATGCGGCCGAAGCGCTCGGACCTCACGCTGCCGTGCCGCAAGGTCTTCGACCAGGTCGTGCGGGCGGTCAATCGCTGACCGTCGCTCGACTGGCCCGGCTGAGACCCGCCAAGCTCCATTCATGGAGAGGCTCTTTAAGGGCGGTTGAGCGGTCGATCGATCAGACCGGGCGCCCGTTGTAGGCCGCAAAGGCCTTGTGGACCGCCTCGTCCTGGCCCGCTTCGACGGCGACCGAGACCTTCAGTCGGCCGGCCAGGGGTGGCTGGCTCGTCGTATCGTGTTTCGGCTGGCCGTCCTCGAGGTCGCTTCCCGCGACCTCGGTTCCGACACTGTTCCGGTCCGTCACCGACACGATGGAGATGGCGCGCCGGTCGAGACCATATTCCTGCACCAGATGCTCGACCGTCATCTCGGCATCGCGGCGCGTCTCGAATTCGGCTGAAAGCGTTTGCGTCATGCGTGGGGTCCTCTTGGCCAATCGACGCCGAGGGGCTGCAAAGGTTCCGTCCGCTTCGGTCTCTCCCGCCGTTCCACCACCGACAGAGGGGGATCCGCCCCGCGGAGCAGACCGGGACGCCGGCTGTCAGCGTCTCCTGCTGCGCGCGGCAGGGACGCGATTGCCTTTCGGTCCCGTGAGGACCGCCGTGTTGCCCAGGTCCTCGTCGACCAGCACGCGCCAGCGCGCCAGTCGCTCGGCATCCAGCGTCCCGGCCGCGACGGCGGCGCGGACGGCGCAGCCCGGCTCATGATTGTGCGTGCAATCCGAATATTTGCACAAAGGGGCGAGTTCGGTGATCTCGGCGAAAAGCACGTCGAGCCCATGTGCCGTATCGCCGACATTGAGCGTCCGCATCCCCGGCGTGTCGATGACCCAGCCGCCGCCCGCTATGGCGTGCAGGGAACGGGCGGTCGTGGTGTGACGTCCCTTGTCGTCGTGCGATCTGACGCCGCCCGTGGCCTGGGATTGTTCCCGGTCCGGTCCCGTCAGCGTATTCACCAGCGTCGACTTGCCCACTCCCGAGGAGCCCACCACAGCGACGGTCTTTCCCGGACCGCACCAGTACGCCAGCATCTCGATCGCGCCGGTCGAGCGGGGGTCCAGCGTCAGGACCGTCAGGCCGCGCTGCAGGTCGGCGGCTTGGTTGCGTTGGAGTTCGGTGTCGGCCGTGGTGTCACCCTTGGTGAGCAGGATCACGGGTTCAATGCCGCCCTGGATCGCCAGAGCCAGGTAGCGCTCCAGGCGGTCGAGATTGAAGTCGGCATTGTGCGACGTCACGATGAACAGCGTATCGACATTGGCGGCCGCGAGTTGCTTGCCGCCGGTCCCTGCCACATGCCGTTCCATCACGGTTCGGCGGGTCAGGCCGCGGACCAGGGCCTCCGTCTGGGGCTCGACCAGCACCCAATCTCCGACGGCGAAGAGGCCGGTGTTGATGACCGACGCACTGGTCAGCTTGACCGGTCCGGCGGGCGACAGGCCGGTCAGCCGGGTCCGGTGGACCGTGGCGATCCGACGGGGCTCGAGCTCCGCCTCGGACGCCGTCACCTGGCTCTCGAAGAAGGTGGACCACCCCAGATGGGCGAGGGCGGCGACACGCGGGTCGGCGGGCTGCTCCGTCACGATCTTCGACACGCTCCGTTTTCACCTCAGGACAGAAGCCGGCTTATCGCATGCCGCGCCGATCCTTGAAGCCGGGATCTCGTGGGAGGTTCCATCGGGCCGAGGGGCCGAGATCTCGTCAGGGACATCGTCGTGGCCCGGTGGCACCTGTGATCATTTGGTGGTCACATCTGTGCGCGCTAAGTGATGTTATCCCAGGCGCACGAGTGACAGCCATTGTCGAACGCATCCGTTGTCGATCAGAGGGTGCCGAAAGCGCCTGAACCACAGCCTGGGCCGGATGCGATCCACGGCCATTCCAAGGCCAACCCCCTCGGCCTGGGCCTAGCGGCCCTGGGGATCGTCTTCGGCGATATCGGCACGAGCCCTCTCTACACCTTGAAGACGGTGCTCGACGTGGCGGGGAAGTCGGACGCTCCGACGGTCCTCGGCATCCTCAGCCTGCTGATCTGGACGCTGATCGTCATCACGACGGTCAAATACGTCACGGTCGCGATGAGCATCGGCAACGATGGGGAGGGCGGTATCCTGGCTCTCATGGCGCTGGTCGCCGACAAGGCGCGGAAGCGCCCGGTCATCGTGGCGATCGGCCTCTTCGGCGCGGCCCTGATCTACGGCGACGGGGCGGTCACGCCCGCCATTTCGGTGCTGTCGGCACTGGAGGGGCTCGACATGGTGGCTCCGTCCTTCCAGCCCTGGGTCCTGCCGGCGGCGGTCGCGGTCCTTGTCGCCCTGTTCCTGGTGCAGCCTTTCGGGACGGCCACGATCGGCAAGGCCTTCGGGCCCGTCATGGCGCTCTGGTTCCTGGTGCTCGCCGCCATGGGCATCTCGGGCATCGTGCATCACCCGTCCGTCCTGGCCGCCATCAATCCCATTCACGCCGTGACCTTCCTGGCCTCGGGTGGGACGGGAGCCTTTCTGGTCCTCGGCGGCGTCTTCCTCTGCGTGACGGGCGCCGAAGCCCTCTACGCCGACATGGGGCATTTCGGACCGAAGCCGATCCGCATCTCCTGGATCGCGGTCGTGTTTCCCTGCCTCGTGCTGAACTATGCGGGCCAGGCCGCCATCGTGCTCGACGGCGCGCCGATGGACGGGAACATCTTCTACCGGCTCTGCCCCGGCGTCCTGCTGGTGCCCCTCGTGATCCTGTCGACGCTGGCCACCATCATCGCCAGCCAGGCCATCATCACCGGCGCGTTCTCGATGACCCGGCAGGCCATCCGCCTCGGCTGGCTCCCCCGCCTCATGGTCAAGCAGACCTCGGCCGAAGGCTATGGGCAGATCTATGTCGGCGCGGTGAACTGGCTCCTGATGCTCGTGACTCTGGCCCTGACCCTCGGGTTCAAAAGATCCGACAGTCTCGCCAGCGCCTATGGCATCGCGGTCTCGCTGACCATGCTGATGACATCGGTTCTCCTCTACATCGCCATGCGCGAGATCTGGACCTGGAGCGTACCGGTCGCCGGCAGCATCGCCGGTGTCTTCCTGATCGTCGACGCGGCCTTCTTCACCTCAAACCTCGTCAAGCTGCTCGACGGCGGTTACGTGCCGCTGCTTCTCGCCTGCTTCGTCTATGGGGCCATGTGGATCTGGCATCACGGGACGCAGGCGGTCGGAGCACGTCTGGTCGAGAACCTAGTCCAGGTCGGTGACTTCACCGCCCAGGCGGTGGCGCACCAGACCCCGCGCGTACCCGGCACGGCCGTGTTCCTGACGCGAACCGACATGGACGTCCCGCCCTCGCTCGTCTGGCATCTGGAACACAACAAGGCTCTCCACGAGCAGATCGTGGTGCTGACCGTCGACACGGTGCCGGTGCCCTACATGCGGACGGGAGAGCGCCTGACGATCGAGGAGATCGCGCCCAAGTTCTGGCGGGCGACGGCGAAGTTCGGCTTCATGGAGCCCTCGGAAATCCCGGCCCTGCTCCAGGCGGCAGGCGACCATGGTTGCGACATCGACCTCGACGACGTCACCTATTACGTCGGCCACGCCACCATCATGCATCGCGACGACGGGCAGGGCATGCCGCGGTGGCTGGAGGCCATCTACGCCGCCATGGAGCGCAATTCGAGCCACGTCGGCGACGTGCTCCGCCTGCCTCCCGACGCCACGGTCGAACTGGGGCGTCAGGTCTCGATCTGAGGCCCGAGCCGTCGGGGATGTAATGGATCTCGGTCGCGGTCGGGCGAGGACGTTCACACCTCTCGACGGCTGCGCTTTTCTCCCGCGAGGGGAGAAGGGCACAGATCCCGGCGCGCGGAACGCATCCCTCACCCACAAGCGCGCGGCGCCGGACAGGCTCGGTGCGTGGCCTCGAGCCGGAACACCTCGGCCAGCCGTCGTGTCGCCACGTCGGCCTCCTCGTCGGAAAGGCCCGAGAATCCGAGGATCAGGCTCTCTCCTCGTGGTTCGGACAGAAACATCGGCGAGGTCGGCAGGACGGTGACGCCTCTGGCCTTCGCGGAGTCCGCCACAGCAACGTCGTCGCGCCACGTCCCCGTGCTGCGCGCCGTGAGGTAGATGCCCTGTTCCGGCCTGTCGATCAGGAGGTGGTCGCCCAGGCGATGCCGGAGGAGGTCGACGAGGCGGTCGCGCGAACCGCGATAGCGCTCGCGCATGCGGCGCAGATGAGCCGGGAAATAGCCCTCGTTGAGGAAGTCGGCGACGATCATCTGCGACAGCAGCACAGGAGAGACATCGAGCGCCGGCCGCACGGCCCGGAAGGCCGGCACAAGATCCGGCGGGGCGATGAGGTAGCCGATCCGCAATCCCGGAAGCAGGGCCTTGCTGAAGGTTCCGACATAGATCACGCGCCCCGCCTCATCGAGCCCTTGCAGCGAGGCGATCGGGTGGCCTTCGTAGCGGAACTCGCTGTCGTAATCGTCCTCGACGATCCAGCAACCGTTAGCACTCGCGAACTGGAGCAGTTGCAGCCGGCGCGACAAGGGCAGGACCGCCCCGGTCGGATAATGGTGGGACGGCGTCACGTAGAGCGCCGCCGGCCGAGACCGGGACGCCTGCTTCAGCGCCGCGGTGACGATCCCGCCGGCGTCGACGGGCAAACCGACCAGGGCCGCGCCATTCATGGCGAAGACCTGCCGCGCCGGCGGGTAGCAGGGATCTTCGACCAGCATCGCCTCGCCCGGCGTGACCAGGACCCGGCAGGCGAGGTCGAGCGCCTGCTGGCTTCCCGAGGTCACGAAGACCTGGTCGGCGGCGCAGCGCACGCCGCGCGACGTCGACACATGCCGGGCAATGGCGGAACGCAGATCCGGCTCGCCCTGTGGATCGCGGTAGATGTTGCTGCGGAAATCGACATGCCGGAGAGCGATCCGGCGAAGCAGCCCGGCGGTGCGCGCGTCGTGGACCACGCGGCCGGTCGCGAAAGCCACGGAGCGATCCAGGAGCGGGCTCGCATAGCGCTGGGCCGTCGCCGCCAGGACCGACACCCGGCGTTCCACCTTGGCGTTATCCTCGCGGGCCCGCAGCGTGCGGCCGAGCAGTTCGGGCGGCAGGCCCGATATGACGTAGGTCCCGGAACCATGGCGGCTTTCGGCATAGCCCTCGGCGATCAGAAGATCATAGGCCTCGGCCACGAGGCCGCGGGACAGCGTCCACTCCACGGCCGCGATGCGGGTCGAAGGCAAGCGGCTTCCGGGCTCGAGAACGCCCTCCATGATGGCGTCCCGAAGCCGAAGGTAGAGCTGCCGCACGGCCGGGATCGGCCCCGAGCGGTCGATGCCCGGGTGAAACGAGGTGGCCGGGCTCTCCCGGCGAAGCCGCTGCGTCACGGCCGGTGGTCCTTCATGAAAGTGGCTCGCGGATCGCTGTGGAAGTGGCTCTGGTTTTCGATGCAGCTGCGCCTACGATCAAGCCACTTCGACCGGACCAGCACTGGAGGCCCTATGACCGATCTCTCGAACAGGCTTCGCGTGGCCGTGCTCTTCGGCGGCCGATCGGCCGAGCACGACATCTCGATCCTGTCCGCCACCAATGTCCTACGCGCGCTGGATCCGCTGAAATACGACGCCGTCGCGATCTTCGTCACCCGCGACGGACGCTGGCTGTCGAGCGCCTATGCCGACGGGGCACTCGCCACACCCGAGACCGGCACCGAACTGTGCCTCGTGCCCGGCGGGCGGGGTCGCCTGCTGGCGATCCCGCCCGCCGGCGCGGCCTTCGATCTGCCGAGCGTCGACATCCTGTTTCCCGTCCTGCACGGCCTGCATGGCGAGGACGGCTCGGTGCAGGGACTGGCCGACGTCGCTCGCGTGCCGCTCGCCGGATGCGGCATCCTGGGGTCCGCGGCCGCTCTCGACAAGGACGTGGCGAAGCGTCTCCTCGCGGCGGCGGGCGTTCCCGTCGTGCCCTCGCTGGTGCTGCACCAGGACACCCCTCCGCCGATGGTGGACCTGCAGCGGCTCGGTTTCCCCCTCTTCGTCAAGCCGGTGCGCCAGGGATCGTCCGTGGGCGTGCACAAAGTGTCGAGCCCCGACGACCTCGCCCAGGCCTTGGCCGACGCCTTCCGGCACGACAGCAGACTGCTCGCCGAACAGTTCATCCAGGGGCGGGAAATCGAGTTCTCGGTGCTGCAGGAGCCGGAGGGCTCGCTGTTCATCTCGCGACCCGGCGAGATCATGCCGGCGGCGCATCACGGCTTCTACAGCTATGACGCCAAATACATCGACGAAGCCGGCGCGGCGCAGAGCGTGCCCGCGGAGCTTCCGCCGGCGGTCGAGGCTACCATGCGGGAGATGGCCGGCCGGGCGTTCCGGGCGCTCGGTTGCGACGGCATGGCGCGCGTCGACTTCTTCCTGACGCCGGACATGCAGTTTTTCGTCAACGAGCTGAATACGATCCCGGGCTTCACCGACATCAGCATGTATCCGAAGGCCATGGCGGCCAGCGGTGTCGCCACCCCGGAGCTCGTCGATCGTCTGCTGGCGCATGGCTTTGCCCGGGCCGGCCGCCCGATCGCGTCCTGAAGGCCGATCGTCATGCCAAGGACCAGCAGCGGCTGGGGCAGCGGCCTCATCGGCGTCGTGATCTTCAGCGGATCACTGCCGGCGACGCGGATCGCCGTCGGTGGCTTCACGCCCCTGTTCCTGACATCGGCCCGCGCCGTCATCGCGGCGGTGCTCGGGGCGGCGATGCTGGCGGCGCTGAAGCAGGCGCGCCCGAAGCGCGAGGATCTCGGCTCGCTCGCCATCGTGGCGACCGGCGTCGTGATCGGCTTCCCGTTGCTGACCGGTCTGGCGCTCCAGCACATCACGTCGGCGCGCTCGGTCGTCTTCATCGGCCTGCTGCCGCTCGCCACCGCGCTCTTCGGCGTGCTGCGGGGCGGCGAGCGGCCGGCTCCGGCCTTCTGGCTCTTCTCGTGCGGGGGCAGCCTGCTGGTCGCCGGCTTCGCGGCCCTGCAGGGCGACGGCGCCTCGCTGGCGGGCGACCTCCTGATGGTGGCGGCGATCCTGCTCTGCGGGCTCGGCTACGCGGAAGGCGCCACCCTGTCGCGCCGCATCGGCGGCTGGCAGGTCATCTCCTGGTCGCTCGTGCTCGCCCTGCCGGTCATGGCGGCCCTGGCCCTTATAACCTTGCCGTCCTCCTGGGAGCATGTCGGCCTGCCGGTCTGGGCAGGCCTCGCCTATGTCTCGGTCTTCAGCATGCTGGTGGGCTTCGTCTTCTGGTATCGCGGGCTCGCGCTCGGCGGCATCGCCGGGGTCGGGCAGCTGCAGCTGCTCCAGCCCTTCTTCGGATTGCTGCTCGCCGGTTTTCTCCTGAACGAACCCGTGCCTCCGGCCATGATCGCCGTCACGGCGCTGGTTGTGCTCTGCGTTGCCGGGGCGAAGCGCTTCGCCGGCCGGTGATGTCGGCATCGGATGCCGCTCGGCGTCTCAGGGCTTCGGGGACCTCCGTCGAGAACCGCCGGGCTCAACCCGCTCGAGACGGGTCAGGCCGATCCTGTCGCGTCGAGCCGCTCCACCACGGCCGCGAGCCGATCGTCGTGGATGCCCATGGCGACGAGATGGGACTGCGTGTTGCGGATATAGTCGACGTTGGGGCCGCCGGTTCCGACCCCTTGGGCGACGAGCCGCGCCAGGTCGGGCAGGTCCAGCGCGCCGGCATATTGCTCATGGTCGCGCCGCGCCACATAGGCCACGGCCGCCAGCCTGCGGCCGTCCGCGAGGCGCACCGGCGCCGCAATCTCCGCATAGACGCCGCTGATCAGCTCGCGGCGGCGTACGGCATCCAGGGTTGCGGCCCGCGCCGGGGCTGCGATACGGAAGCAGACGCCGACGCAGGAGCCGCCGCGGTCGAGCCCCAGCACCAGCCCGGGGCGATCCACGGTGCCGCGGTGGTGGTGCGAATAGATGCAGAGGGCCCGATGGAATCCGAACAGCCGCGCCCTGACCCGTTCCTCGAAGTCGAAATCCGGCCGCCACATCAGCGATCCATAGGCGAAGATCCACAAGTCCCCGGTCTCGTCCGTCATCGTCTCGTCCCGCCGCCGCGCCCCGTCCTAGACCGGATCGGGCTGACGAGGAATGCGGCGTGAGCGAGGGCGTGGTCCTGCGGCGCGGCCGGCGGCGCTTCGGTGCGCTGCCGATGGTTCTCCTGCTCTCCGTCGCCATCCTGGTGGGCGGCTGGACGGTTCTGTGGGTCGTGGCACGCCAGCAGGCCGGTGCGGCGCTCGACGGATGGATCGCCGCAGAGGCCGCGCATGGCCGGAGCTGGACATGCCCGGACCGGGCGATCGACGGCTATCCGTTCCGCATCGCCATCTCGTGCCGCGACGTCCGTTTTGCCGGCATCGTCGATGGAACGCAGAGCGAAGGTCACCTCGCCGGGCTCAAAGCCCAGGCCTGGCTCTACGAGCCGAGCGCCGTCTATGTGATGCTCTCCGGCCCCATGGCGCTAACCAGCGCCGATGGCCATGCCGATTTCTCGCTGGCCTGGGAGAGGTTCGGCGCCAAGCTGCGCGGCATCTTCGGCGAGCGGCGCCGGGCCGAGATCGTCGGCGAGGGCTTCGCCCTGACCCGACCCGATGGAACGGGCGCCGCCGCCAAGCGCGTCGCGCTTCGGGCCGGTCCGACCGTCGACGCCATGGCCGGCGCCGCCGGCGCCACGGCGGCTGCGGCCGATGCCGTGGAGCTCGCGCTTTCGGGTGTCACCGCACCGGCGCTCGACGGCCTGACGCGCGAGGCCGCGCCGCTCGACGGGGTGTTGTCCGGCACCGTGACCCGCGCCTTCGGTGACCTCCCCGATCTCGGCACCGCCACGGTCGAGCGCTGGCGCCGCGCCGGCGGCCGCCTCGACATCGCCAATGTCGCGCTCACCAAGGGACCTCTGACGCTCGGCGCCGCGGGCACGCTCGGCCTCGACGAGGTGCATCGGCTGCAAGGCCGGCTCGACGCGAGGTTCGGCGGCTTCGAGCCCCTGGCCAAGAGGTTCGGCATCTCGCTCGGCGCCGTGCAGGTCGGCGGCTTGCTGGCGAGCCTGCTGGGCCAGAAAGCCGCTCCGGCCGCCGCGCCTCCGCCCGGGACCGTCGCGCTGCCCGTCACGTTCGGGGACGGGACCGTGACGGTGGGGCCCTTCAAGACCGGACTTCGCCTCACCCCGCTCTACTGAGCGTCTTCTGGACGTCGTCTCCGCCCCAAGACCACGAGGCCGCCTTTTGCCGTTTCGCTTTCTGTCCATCGTCTTTTTGGTCTTCGCCCTGGCGCTCGGCCCGGCTCTCGCCCAGCAGGTGCCCGGCAAGGTCGCGGGCGACCTCGACAGCGCGAAACAGACGATCGACTCCGTCGATCAGCGGCTGGTCCGCGGCGAGCTGACCGACGAGGTTCTGGTGCAGTTGCGCCAGCAGATCGATCCGGTGACGGCCCAGATGAACGGGATCGCCAACGAACTCACGCCGCGCATCGCCGCCGTCAAGGACCGTCTGACCCAGCTCGGCGCCAAGCCCGACGACAAGGCCGGCGCGACGGAAGCCCCGGCCATCACGGAGGAGCGCGCCGCCCAGCAGAAGCTCTTCGACGATCTCGACGCGGCACAGAAGCGAGCCCGGGCGCTGGGGGTCCAGGCCGGCCAGGTCAGCGACCTCATCGTGGCGCGCCGCCGTACCCTGTTCACCCACGATCTCTTCGCCCGCTCGTGGAGCCTGCTCAGCCCGGGCCTCTGGATCCCGGTCGTCGCCGAAGCGCCGGACGACCTGTCCCGTGTCGTCACGCTGGCGACGAACTGGAGCGAGGCCGCCTACGGCCAGCTGACACCCTGGAAGCGCGTGGCGCTCGGGGTGCTGCTGGCGCTCATCGCCCTCCTCTATTACCCGGCCTGGCGCGTCGCGGTTCGGCTGCGCAGCCGCGACCCCGCGGCCAAGCCGTCGCGGTTCCGCAAGGCGTTGTGGGCGCTGCGCGTCACTGCCGCCACGGCCGCCGTCCCGATCGTGGCCGTGCTGGCGGTGGGCTGGCTCGTCCAGCTCTTCGACCTGCCGACGCTCCTGGCCACGCTCGGAGTCGCCCTGACCATCGCGGTGGCGGCCGTGGCCTTCGGCGTCGGGCTGGCCCGCGGTCTCTTCGCGCCGAAAAGCCCCAACTGGCGGCTGCCGCCGGTCGACGACGCCACGGCCAAGAACCTCTACCACCTCACCATCACCACGACGGTGATCGGCGCCATCGTCCATATCGTCGAGGCGGCGAACAACTTCATCGGCGTCGGCGTGCCTTCGGCCGTGGCGACACGCGGCCTTGGGGCGCTGGCGATCACCATCGCCCTTGGCATTGCCTTGCGCCGGAGTTGGATGCGCCGCCAGGACGCCATCCAGCGCGGACCCGAGAGCCGGCGATGGGCCACGCTGCTGCGCCTCGCCGGCCGAGCCGTGGGTTTGACGCTGCTGGTCTCGATCCTGGTCGGCTACATCGCCTTCGCGGCTTTCCTGGTGGAACAGCTCATCGCGGTCGCCGGCACGCTGGCGCTGCTCTACGTGCTCCTGATCCTGGCCGAAGAGGGGTTCGGCGCCCTGACCAGGGCCGAGACTCCCGCCGCCCATACGCTGTCGGCCATCCTCTCGCTGCGCCAGAACCGGCTCGACCAGATCGCGGTGCTGCTCTCCGGCGCCGTCAAGGTGGCGCTCTACGTCGCGGCGGTGCTCCTGGTGCTGGCGCCCTGGCGAATCGAATCCGGCGACATGCTGGCCACCGTGGCGGCCGCCTTCTTCGGCTTCTCCATCGGCGGCGCCACGATCTCGATCTCGTCGCTGATCGTCTCGGCGCTGCTGTTCGGCCTCGTCATGGCGGGGAAACGCGCCGTTCAGACGTGGCTCGAGACGCAATATCTGCCCCGCACCCGGCTCGACTCGGGCCTGCAGAATTCGCTGGTGACGAGCCTCGGCTATGTCGGTTTCGTCGTGGCGCTGGGGCTGGCCCTGGCCTACCTCGGCCTCTCCTTCGAGCGACTGACGCTGATCGCCGGCGGTCTCTCGGTCGGCATCGGCCTCGGCCTGCAGACCGTCACCAACAACTTCGTCTCCGGGCTGATCCTGCTCTGGGAGCGCGCCGTGCGCGTGGGCGACTGGGTCGAGGTGGGGTCGGAATCGGGCTTCGTGCGGCGCATCAACGTGCGCTCGACCGAGATCGAGACCTTCGACCGGGCGCTGGTCATCATGCCCAATGCCTCGCTGATGTCGGGTGTCGTCAAGAACTGGGTGCGCAACGACCGCGTCGGCCGCATCAAGCTGCCCTTCACGGTGCCGCTCTCCGCCGATCCGGAAGAGGTGCGCACGGCGCTGATCTCCACCGCCAAGGCGCATGAGAGAGTCCTGACCATCCCGACCCCGACGGTGCTGTTCACGGCCCTCAGCGAAGCCAATATGAGCTTCGACCTGATCTGCTTCATCGAGGACGTCGAGAGCCGGGCCCGGGTGACGAGCGACCTGCTCTATGACATCCACACCAAGCTCAAGGCCGCCGGCTACGCCAACCCGCCCGCCGCCCCGACGGTCTCGAGCCCGGCGCTCGACAAGCTCGACGCCTGGCTGACCGCGAAGCTCGCCGAGGATCGCGGGCAGGGCGCCGCGACGGAGTGAGTGCTGGCGGTAACCCCTTCTCCCGCTAAGGGGGGGAGAAGCTCGCGTGATCGACCTGTGCTACTCTCCTCCACCGATCGACCTGGAGGCTCGTCCCGCGTGTCCGTGAGACCCTCACCGCTCATCCTGCTGGCGGCCCTCTGTGCCGGGCTGGCGGCGCCCCGCCCTGCGCTGGCGGACGACATTCCGGAATGGCTCGCCGCCCATGTCGGGACGGGGGATGGGCAGATCGCCGAACCGGTGCTGCGCCGGGCGCGGGCGCTCTACCAGCGCAAGACCGCCGCAGGCGCCGTCTCGAACGCCTGCTGGTTCGCCATGGACGCGACCCGCCCCAACGACCCCGACAGCGGCCGCTTCTACGTCGTCTGCGAGGCCGACCGGCAGTTCACCGCCATCCCGGCCGGCCACGGATCGGGACTGAACCTGCCCGGCGCGGCGGATTTCTCCAACGGCCGCCGCTGCGCCAAGAACTTCGGCAATGCGGCGGATTCGAACCTCACCACCGGCGGCGGCTACGTCACGGGCGAGGCCCGGACGTCGTTCAAAGGCTACTACCGGACCGCCGGCGGTGACCGGCCCTTCATCCGCACCTTCCTGCCCTTCGACGGCGAGGGCGAGACCGCCAATGCCCGGAGCCGCGAGATCGGCGGCCACCCGGCCGTGGTGCTGAAGGGCGTCTGCCTGCGTCGCGCGCCCGGCGACCCCCATGCCAACCCCGACGGCTACGTGCCCTTCGGTCATCTCGTCGATTACGCCGGCGGCCGCTCGAACGGATGCACCAGTTGGTCGGCCTCCAACGCCGCCGAGATCGACGCCATGGTCGAGAAGAGCCCGACGACGCTCTACATCTACCCCGAGGCCGCCGACATCCGCGCCGCGGCGGCTGGCGGCGGCTATTGGGACGCCTCCTGTCGTACCGAGATCGGCGCCCCGCATTACTGGGCGCGCCAGACGCTCGAGCCGATTATCGCCCGCTACAAGGCCGCCCACCCCGCGCCGCCACCCCGGCCGACGCCGATCTGCACGGGGGAGTGATCCCTCTCTCGGTTTGGATCACCGATTCGGATCGAGGTAGTCGCGCTTGCCGATCGGCACGCCCTTGTGGCGCAGGATGTCGTAGGCGGTGGTGACGTGGAAGTAGAAGTTCGGCAGCGCGAAGCTGAGCAGATAGGCGTCGCCGACCATCGTCCAGGGGGCATCCTTGCTGCCGAAGGTGACCGACCGCGTCTCGCTGCCGTCAAAACCGTCGCGCTGGACCTGGCCGAGAAAGGCGATGGTCTTGGCGCAACGCTCGCGCAGCGCGGCGATCGTGGTCTCGTCGTCGGCGAAGGCGGGCGCCTCGGTACCGGTGAGGCGGGCGGCGCCGAATTTGGCCGAGTCGCTGGCGCGCTGGACCTGACCGGCGAGCGTCAGCATGTCGGGGGCGAGCCGCCCCCCGACGAGATCCGCCTCAGCGATCCTCTGCTCGGCCGCATAACGTGCGCCCTTGTCGAGCAGGCCGGACAGCACGGTGAGCCCGCGGGTGAAGACCGGGACGGAGGCGTCGAACATGGAAATCGGCATGATGGTGGTCCTTGGCTGATGTCAGCGGCAGGGTAACACGAGGCGGGGTCAGGCAGTGTCCTAGCGGCATCGGTGCCGCGTGAGGCTCCCGACCCGCTCATCCCCGCGGAGGCGGGGATCCAGACAGCAAGGTCGGCCGAAGGACGCCCTTATGACGCTGGAGCGCAGCAGGCGATACCGTGGAAAGGGATGGCCGGCCTTGGGTCGTCTCCGTGCGCCGGATCCCCGCCTTCGCGACGGCCGACGGCGCTGTTTGCGAGGGTCGCGAATGGTGAAGAACCCTCATCTGCGCGCCAGTATCGAGCGATCGCGAGAGCCGCTGAATGGAGCGTGACCCGTGGCTCCCGATCCGGGACGCTCAACAAGGCGCAGAAGCCATCCTAAGAATTACTGCGGGACTATCTTTCGACGACGATCTCGCGAACGAGATGATCAGGTCCGCCGTGGAGCGACAGTTCGAGATCCTGGGCGACCCGCTCGACCGTCTGCGTCGCGCAGATCCACCGACAGCATCGCGGATCTCTGGTCTGAAAGGAGCTGTCGCTTTACGAGACCTTCTCATCCACGGTTATGAATCCGTGGACGACAGCACTGTCTGGACGATCGTCCAGCACGACGTCTCCGTCATGATCTTCGAACTCAAGGCGGTGGTCGGAGAAGCATGACATCGGTGGCCCTGAACGATGAGACATCCCGGATCAATGGAGGCCTTCGTTCGCGAAGTGTGAAGTGGATCGCTCTCGCGCAGCAAGACCCACTCGTCTGACCCGCCGAGGTCATGAGCCTCGAAGACGCAAGCGGAACGCCTGCCGAGGAGGCGGATCTGGAAGCCATTGCGGCGAGAACGACCGCTTGAAAACATAGTCGACGGCAACCCCCGCCAAATCTTCCGTCCCGCCTTCCCCTGCTTACCTCCCCACCCTATCCTCCCCGGCCTCGCACCCCAACGACGAGACCGGTACCAATGAACGAGACAACAAGCGGCCGACCCAAGCGCCGCACCATCACGGATCAGGAAGCGCTCCAATTCCACGCCCAGGGCCGGCCCGGCAAGCTGGAGGTGATCGCCACCAAGCCCATGGCGACCCAGCGCGACCTGTCGCTGGCCTATTCGCCGGGCGTGGCGGTGCCGGTGAAGGCCATCGCCGAGGATCCGAGCCGCGCCTACGACTACACCACCAAGGGCAACATGGTGGCGGTGATCACCAACGGCACCGCGATCCTCGGCCTCGGCAATCTCGGCGCGCTGGCGTCGAAGCCCGTGATGGAGGGCAAGGCGGTGCTGTTCAAGCGCTTCGCCGACATCGATTCCATCGACCTCGAGATCGACACCGAGGACCCGGACGCCTTCATCGCGGCGGTGCGCTATCTCGGGCCGTCCTTCGGCGGCATCAACCTCGAGGACATCAAGGCGCCGGAGTGCTTCATCATCGAGGAGCGCCTGCGCGAATTGATGGACATCCCGGTCTTCCACGATGACCAGCACGGCACCGCCATCATCGCGGCGGCCGGCATGCTGAATGCCATGACGCTGACCGGGCGCGACATCCGCGAGACGAAGCTCGTCTGCAATGGTGCCGGCGCGGCCGGCATCGCCTGCCTCGATCTCATCAAGGCCATGGGGTTCCAGGCGCAGAACGTGCTGCTCTGCGACACCAAGGGCGTCGTCTATCAAGGCCGCGAGAGCGGCATGAACCAGTGGAAGTCGGCCCACGCGGTACAGACCACGAAGCGCACGCTGGCCGAGGCCATGGAGGGCGCCGACATCTTCTTCGGCCTCTCGGCCCGCGGCGCGCTGACGGCCGAAATGGTGAAGAGCATGGCGCCGCAGCCGATCATCTTCGCCATGGCCAATCCCGATCCCGAGATCACGCCCGAGGAAGCCCATGCGGTGCGCGACGACGCCATCGTGGCGACCGGCCGCTCGGATTACCCGAACCAGGTCAACAACGTCCTGGGTTTCCCCTACATCTTCCGCGGCGCGCTCGACGTGCGGGCCACGACGATCAACATGGAAATGAAGATCGCCGCCGTTCATGCCCTGGCGGATCTCGCCCGCGAGGACGTGCCCGACGAGGTGGCGGCCGCCTACGGCGGTGCGCGGCCCCGCTTCGGGCGTGACTACATCATCCCGGTGCCCTTCGATCCGCGGCTGATCCACACGATCCCGCCTGCCGTCGCCAGGGCCGCCATGGAGACCGGCGTCGCCCGCCGACCCATCGTCGACATGAAGGACTATGCGGCGCAGCTCTCGGCCCGGCGCGACCCCGTGGCAGGGGCGCTACAGGGCATCGTCGAGCGGGCGCGGCGCTTCCCCAAACGCGTCATCTTCGCCGAGGGCGAGGAGGAACAGGTGATCCGCGCCGCGGTCTCCTTCACCAACCAGGGGCTCGGCACGGCGCTGCTGATCGGCCGCGAGGACCGCATCACGGCGACGGCTCTGGCGGCCGGCGTCGATCTCGCCGAGCAGCGCGGCATCGAGATCCACAATGCCCGCCTGTCGCACCGCAACGCCACCTATGCGCAGTTCCTCTACCAGCGCCTGCAGCGCAAGGGCCTGCTGTTCCGCGACTGCCAGCGCCTGATCAACACGGACCGCAACCATTTCGCCGCCGCCATGCTGGCCAATGGCGACGCCGACGCCATGGTGACGGGCGTGACCCGCAACTTCTCGGTGGCGCTCGGCGAGGTGCAGCGCGTCATCGATCCGAAACCCGGTCACCGGCTGATGGGCGTGTCGCTGCTCATATCCCGCGGCCGCACCGTGCTGGTGGCCGATACCGCCATCACGGAGATGCCGAATGCCGAGGATCTCGCCGCCATCGCGGTCGAGGCGGCCCGCGTGGCGCGGCGGCTCGGCACGGAGCCGCGGGTGGCGCTGCTCGCCTTCTCGACCTTCGGCCATCCGCCGGGCGAACGTTCGAAGAAGGTGCAGGACGCGGTGAAGCTCCTCGACGCCATGCATGTCGACTTCGAATACGACGGCGAGATCGCCGCCGACGTGGCGCTGAACCGCGAGCGGATGGCCGCCTATCCGTTCTGCCGCCTGACCGATGTCGCCAACGTGCTGGTCATGCCGGCCTTCCACTCGGCGTCGATCTCGACCCACATGCTGCAGGAGTTGGGCGGCGCCACGCTGATCGGGCCCATGATCGTCGGGCTCGATCGGCCGGTTCAGATCGTGCCGCTCGGGGCGCGCGACAGCGACATCGTCAACATGGCGGCGCTGGCCGCCTTCAACATCGGCGGGTGACGACACCGGGCAGCCAGACGGCTCGGCGGCGATGGGCTTCCATTGCCGCCGAACCGCGCTATGGTTTCGCCCGAGCCGGGCGGGCGCCTCGGCTCGGGTGGCCGCGGCAGAGTCCCTCAGAGCGATCCACGCCGCGGCCACTCCGCTTTCGCGGCCTTCTCTCCAGCCGCCAGCGTCGGTAGCGATCGCACGCACGGAGAGACGCGATCCTCATCCGCGTCGGAGACAGTGCCTACTCGGCTGCTTGCTGGTCGGAGGCGGTGCGCTCGTCGCGGAAGAAGCGCGCCAGGGCATCGAGGCTCTTGGCGGAGTCGAAATGGCGTGTCACCCGCGCCTGCCCGGCCCGGCCCATGGCCCGTCGCCCGTCGGGGTCGGCGATCGATCGGTCCAGCGCCGTCGCCAGCGCGGCGGGATCGTCGGCGGGCACGAGCCTTCCGTTGATGCCGTCGTCGATGAGTTCCGGAACGCCGCCGACCTCGGTCGAAACGACGGCCAGCGCCTGGCTCTGCGCCTCGACGATGACATTGGGCAGCCCGTCGCGGTCGCCATCGTCCGTGATGCGGCAGGGCAGGACGAAGAGGTCGGCCTCGCGGTAGTGCTGCAGCACCGCCGCCTGATCGAGCGCCCCGAGCCACGTGATCCGATCGGCGACGCCCCGCTCCTCGGCCCGGGCCTTGAGGGCCTTCAGGTCGGGGCCGCCACCGATGTGGATCAAACGCCAGTGGCGCTCGGCCGGCAGGCGGGCCAGCGCCTCGACGAGCAGGTCGAAGCCTTTCTTGGCGACGGCGCGGCCGACGGCGAGCAGTTGAACGGGATCGGCGGGATCGGCCCCGTCGCGGCGTGGGCGCATCTGGGGCAGCGGCCTGAACCGGTCGAGCGCCAGGCCGTGATGGTTCAGCCGCACGGGCTTGTCGGTCGGGCTCAGCGCATCGAGCCGGTCGCGGCCGGCGCGCGTGCAGGTGACGGTCCAGCGTGCCGCGTCGAGCTTGCCGGCGAGATCCCACTCCGCCGAGGTCCAGATGTCCTTGGCATGGGCTGAGCAGGTCCAGGGTAGCCCCGACAGCAGAGCCGCATAGGCCACGACACTGGCCGGGGTATGGATGAAATGGGCGTGGAGATGGGCGGCGTCGGCGGGCATCTCGTCCGCCAGCACCAGGGCCTGGCCGAAGCGTCGGACGCGGTTGCGCGTCGGGTCTCGGCGCAGGTCCGCGAAGAAGCGCCGCCGGGCGGCCCGATACCCCGGTGTGCCCCGTCGGCGCCACCACGCGGCGAGGACCCGCAGGGGCGCGTCGTGCAGATATTCCGGGAGGTAGGCCACGGGTGCCGCGATCTCGCGATGGACGGCGTGGATCCGGTCGTCGGTGGGGCGCCGCAGGGCGACGATGCGGATATCGAAACCGCGGCGTTCGAGGCCCA
>JAYVMK010000081.1:0-2676 GCA_043758995.1 Lichenibacterium sp.
CCGTTCCGATAGATCTTGCCGGCGACGAACGCCAAGGTGTCCCTCTCCCCGTCTTGGTCCGAAACGATCGCTGTTCTCGACACCGAAAGACCTCGCCTCAATGCCAGGCCAGAAGGGCCGGCGTCATGGCGAGGAGTCTGCGGAATGCCAGTCCCCCCATGAGAATGGCGAAGCCTTCCGTCGCGATATCCAGCCTGCCTCTATGGCGAAGCAGCCCGTGCTTGTTGGTGAGAGCCAGCAGAACGGCGAAAACCATCGTACAGATCATGATATTGACGCTCGCATCTCGTCCGAGCAGCAAGTATAGGGAGCAGCCGACGGCGACCTCCCGCAGCAGCATGCCGCAGATGATGCGGACCTCGTCGCCGCCCCCCGGGGACGGACGGTTCGGCCGTCCGCCCTTAAATGTGCCATGCATGCGTTCACCAGGACGCCAAGGTGACGATCGCCCTTACTTCGCGGGCGTGGGCAGGTTCATCAGCGCCAGAGGGCTGGTGCCGCCGCCCATGACCGTCGAGGGCATCTGGCCGTTCCAGCGATGCGCGGTCTCGTAGGACACGACACCCGGATTGCTGGCGACGGCGCCACCGACCTGCTGCACCACCCGGGCCTGGGCATCGCCGAGCAAGGTCGCCGCCTGCGCATCGCCCTCCGCGCGCAGGATCGCGGCTTCACGCTGTGACCGGGCCTGGGCGACGAGCGCCTGGGCATCGCCATTGGCCTGTGCCACCCGCACCGACGCGAGCGCGTCCGCCTGCACCTTCTGCTGTTCGCCTTCGTAGCGGACCTTGACGACCGTGTTCTCGGCCCGGATGGCGTCGTTCTTCGCCTGCACGGCCGCCTCGACCGAAGCCTGGAAGCTGGGGCTGTAGGTGATGCTGCTGAGCTGGAGGTCGGTGATCTCGATGCCGAAAATGCCCTGCAGGGCGCTGCCGACTTCCTTGCGGATGGCGCCGGCGATCTGCTCGCGGTTGGCCGAGATGCCGACGGTGTTCTGGGTCGAGAAGACCCGGAGCACGCGGTCCGACAGAACGGGCCTGATGTTCTCGACGATGTCGACATTGCCGCTGCGGCCCACGCCGTAGAGCAGCTTCAGCACCGCACCTTCCGGAACCCGGTAGGATAGGCCGACCCCGACTGTCACGGCCTGGTTGTCGATCGTATAGACGGTGAGATTGTTGAGCTGGAACGTATCGAGGCTGGTCTGGATCGTGTCGACCGTGTCGACGAACGGGACCTTCATGTGCAGGCCCGGTCCGACGGGCTCCGCCGTCACCACGGTGCCCAGGCGCCGCACCCCCGCCATCTCGGTCGGCTGCACCGTATAGAAGCTGCCGCTCAAAGCCGTGAGGACACCGACGGCGACCACCATGATGGCGATGATGCTCAGCGGGATCTCCGGCCGGGGAGGCCTCGGCGGCGGGGGCGGGGCGCCCCAGGGCTGCTGATCATTCGGAAGCATGGCGCTCATGGTCGTTGACTCGGCAAATAACTCTGATGCATTGCTTCAGTAACGCCGCTTCCCGTTGTGATGATATGGGCTGGCAGGTGGTTCTTTATAAAGATCCTGTGGGCTGCGGTGTGCTGCCGGGCCGCGTTCCGTCATGCTGGGCGCCGGGTTTCGGTCTCGGCGCTGGCAGATGACCTCTGTCCGATGGGCTGCGCTGGCGCTTCGGCACTGACCGATCTGCTCGGCCCCGGCCGGCACGATCTCGTTTTCTTTATGAGATCTTTATATCCTGCGCCCCGAGAGCCTCTCGAAAACCTATGCCGATCCTGCGATTTCAAGGTCTGCAGACCGGCAACGACGGTTCGGCCGGCTCTCGCGCGGCTCTGGCTGTCTCGACGTCCGCTTTCGACAGAACACAAACCAGGCGCACACGACATGCTCGATGTCATCTTCATTATAGGCGGGCTTGCTTTCTTCGCGATTTCCGTCGGCTACACGATCATCTGCGAACGGCTGTAGGAGACCTCAGATGCTGCTCGACTATATCTTGGGAGGACTCGTGACCATCGGGCTCCTCGCCTACCTCACCTACGCCCTCGTCCGCCCTGAGCGGTTCTGAAAGGTGTCGTCATGACTTCGATCGGTTGGATACAGATCGCGCTCTACTGCGCGATCATCGTTGCGCTCACCAAGCCTCTCGGCGGCTACATGACCCGAGTGTTCTCGGGCGAGCGGACGCTTCTGTCACCCGTGCTGCGCCCCGTGGAGCGCGTTCTCTATAAAGTCTCGGGCATCAGCGAGACCCAGGAGCAGAGCTGGGTCTCCTATCTCGTCTCCATGGTGTTCTTCCATGTCGGCGGGTTCCTGATCCTCTATGTGCTGCTGCGTCTGCAGGGCATGCTTCCGTTCAATCCGGCCGGGCAGGGCGCCGTGGCGCCGGATCTGGCCTTCAACACCTCGACCAGCTTCATCACCAATACCAACTGGCAGAGCTACGGCGGCGAGAGCACGCTCTCCTACCTGTCGCAGATGCTGGGCCTGACGCATCAGAACTTCCTCTCGGCCGCGACCGGCATCGCCCTCGCAATGGCGCTGATCCGCGGCTTCGCCCGCGCGTCGTCGAAGACCGTGGGTTCGTTCTGGGTCGATCTCACCCGCGGTACCCTCTACGTGCTGCTGCCGATCTGCGTCGTCTACACGCTCTATCTGGTCTGGACCGGCATCCC
>JAYVMK010000082.1:0-5302 GCA_043758995.1 Lichenibacterium sp.
ATCGCGAGCGCAGCGAAGCGACCCAGAACCGAGCAGGGCCACTAGGCGACGAGGTATCGTTGGGCCGGGTTGTGTTGAACCCGCATGCTGGGTCGCTTCGCTGCGCTCGCGATGACGGAGAGGGTGCTCTTGTCGCGAATGAAACGCCTCCTCGCCGCTCTCGTTGCAGCCTCGGCCTGGTTCGGCCTCGCGGTGCAGTTCGACGCGACGCTCGCCGCCAATGGCTCGGTCGCGGGGGCGCTGTGGATCCTGCTGCGCTTCTTCACCATCCTGGTCGCACTTGCAGTGGCGCTGACCTTCACGGCGCTGGCGCTCCGGCCACGGATCGCCGCGCCGGGTTTGCTCGGTGGCTTAACGCTCAATGCCCTGCTGGTCGCCATCGTCTATCGCGCCTTGATCGCCGGCACGCTGGTGCAGACCGCCCAGGAGAAACTCGCCGACCTCTTCCTCCATGGCGTCACACCCGTGCTGGTGCTGCTGTTCGGGCTGACCTGTGTGCCGCGTGGCGAGCTGCGCTTCCGCAATGTCGGGCTCTGGGCCGCCGTGCCGCTGCTCTACTTCGCCTATGCGCTGGCACGGGGCGGCTTCGACGGGATCTACCCCTATCCGTTCATGGACGTCCCGCACATCGGCTGGGCCGCCACGGCGCGCAACGCCGCCGTGATCGCCGCCGGGTTCGTGGCGGCGGGATTCGGACTCGTGTGGGTCGACCGGTGGCGCGGCCGTCGCATTGCAGGCTGACTGCCGTCGCCGGCAGGTCGCATCGAGTTTGTGAACAAGCGCGATCCGGCCGGATATTGACAGAGAGCGCACTTTGCCTTGTCCATCAATCCACAACGTTGGGCGGAGACGCAGGGCCGTGCTACTCTCTTCGTCATGGCCGCGACCCTCGATCCCGTCCTGACCCGCTTCCGCGCCGCGCTCGACGCCGCCTACGGCGATCGGATCGAACCGTGGTGCTGTTCGGCGCGCGCGGCGACCACCGTCCGGATTCGGATGACGACGTAGCGGTGTTCCTGCGCGAGATTGGCGGCGTCGGGGAAGAGATCAGGCGGCTTGTCGACCTCGGGACGGCATTCTCGTCGAAACAGGCGCTGAGATCGGCGCCGTCGCGCTGCCGGAGGGTTCGTATCGTGACCGTGCAAGCTCTAGGGCTGAGCTAAATCGCGACGGGTCGACCTATGACGCCGGACGCAGCCGCCCATCTCGCGCGAGCCAGGGAAGGCCTAGACGAGGCGAGGATGGTCGCCGCGCTGCCGCTACCACGCTTGGCCGCACGATCGGCTTACCTTGCGGCGTTCCACGCCGCCGAAGCTCTCATCATCGAGGAGACCGGCAAGGTCGCCCAGACGCATGCCGGTGTGCAGCCGAGTTCGCGCGGCTGACGCGAGAGCGTCCTCCGGTCGACGGTGAGTAGCGACGCATCCTGGGCCGCGGTTACGGCTACAGAACCCTGCAGACTATATCGTCGGCACCGATCGCGTCGTACCGAAGGAGGAAGCCGCCGAGACGATCGACGACGCCAAGCGCTTCGTCGACCGCGTGACTGCACTCCTCTCTACGTCCCCGCCCTAAGCCGCCCTGCAACGGCCCGTTCACCATCAAGGCGCATGGTGACGATACGCCTCATTCCGTCCCCGCTTGGCGGGCAGGATGAGGTCCGTTCCGCTCGCGTGAGGTTTCGTCCGGCCGTGCTGCGCTTCAAGTCTCTGTTCACGATCGGTGCCGCCGCCCTGGCGCTGGCCGGCTGCGCCGGCGATCTCGCCGAGCATGTCAAGATCGGCACCGTCTATCCCGACACCGTCGCCCTGATGGACGCCAAGGACATGGACCGCGGCGCGCCGATCATGATCCGCATCACCAAGGAGGATTCGACCCTCGAGGTGCTGAAGGAGGATCGCCGGGGCAGATACCGGCCGCTGAAGACCTATTCGATCTGCCGCTTCTCGGGCGGCCTCGGCCCCAAGAAGGTGGAGGGCGACCATCAGGCGCCCGAGGGGTTCTATTCGGTGACGCCGCGGCAGATGAATCCGCACAGCCGCGAATATCTGTCCTTCAACACCGGCTATCCCAATGCCTACGACCGGTCGCTGGGCCACACGGGCGATTCCCTGATGGTGCATGGCGGCTGCCGATCGGTCGGCTGCTATGCCATGACCAACGAGCAGATCGAAGAGATCTACGGCCTGGCCCATGAGGCCTTCGCGGGAGGTCAGACCCAGATCCCGCTGGAGGCTTTCCCATTCCGCATGACGGAAGCGAACCTCGAGCGGCACCGCGACGATCCGAATGCCGACTTCTGGACCATGCTGAAGACCGGGAGCGACGCTTTCCTAGCCACGGCGCGTCCGCCGCAGGTGGCGGTCTGCGATCATCGCTACGTGTTTGCGCCAGACGGCGCGACGCCTCCCGGCGGTCCCGCCTGTTCCGTCGCGTCCTGAGAGGCGGTCGTCCGCCCATTAAAAAAGCGGGCGGCCCGAAGGCCGCCCGCCGCTTTCACATTCAGCTCAGGTGAGCCGTTTCACCAACGGCGATAGCCGTAACGGTAGAACGGACGACGGTAGCCGTAGAAGCGACGGAAGCCGAAGCCGTAAGGGCGACGATAGCCGTAGAACGGACGACGGAAGCCGTAGCCATAGCGAACGAACGGACGGCGATAGCCGTAGAAATACACGTTCTCGACCTTGGCTGCGCCAGTCTCCGCGGCGGCCACCGCCGGGCTCATCGGCTGAACCGGCATGGCCTGAGCGTCCGGCACCGCCATGGCGACGCCGAGCAGCGCCATCGCGCCGAGGATGATGCCCTTGATGGTGATCTTCATATGTCACTGTCCTCTCTTGGGGCTGGAGGTACCATAGGCTGCCGCGGATGAACCGTGGCTGACCGCCCGTAAGACGTCGTTGCGCTTAACGTGTTGCGGGTTGGCGCTTGAACCGATTGAAGCAGCCGAGCTTGTAGCAGCCGAAGAGCGCCACGGCAGCGGCGCCGATCGCCACCTTGGTGCCAGGCGACAGCGTGCCGCCTTGAGGCTGAGCGTCGGGAGCCGGCTGCGTGTCGACCTCAGCGGGAGGCGCCGTCGCCACCGCAGGAGCCGCTCCGCCGGCTGTCGGTCCACCGAGCGTCGCAGTCAGCCGTTGAGCATCCTGTGGTCCACCCCCGGCTGGCATGAAGTCGACGTTGATCTGCCGGCCTGGGGCGACCGAGCCCACGTAGTCGGCGAAGGCCGGAACGCCCGGGAAAACCCGTCCATCGACAGAGATGATCTGGTCACCCTTACGGAACCCCGCCTGAGCGCCGGCCGCGCCGGGCTTGACGCTGTTGACGCGCAGCAGACGGAAGGTAAGCCCGCCGCTGGTGATCTGTTCTCCCGGCCCGACATTGAGTCCGAGCGTCCCCCCGGCCTTCGGAAGCGCATCGGCCTCCGGCGCCGCGAGAAAGCGGTAGCCCATTTGATTGTCGGCCCAAGCCGGAGCAACCCCCGGCTGCAGGCCGATGAAAGAGGCCAGGACTAAGGCCGTGACGGTGCGTTTGGCGATCATCGAAGTCTCGTCGTCTCAGGGCGGGTTTGGAGGATCAGACGTCCGCGGAACCGTCGGAGCCCTGGGTCGCGCCATCGACCGCACGGGGAAGATGCTGGCTCAGTTGCTGAAGGAAGTCGCCGTGATCCATTCCGGCCTGATCCGCCATGGCCTGGGTCTGCTGCTGCCCGAAGACACTCTGGAGCTGGTCAGGGGACACCGAGGCATTGGGGCCGTTGCCGATCCAGGACTCGGCGATGTGGCCGAGACCGGCCTGCTGGAACTGCGACAGCAACCCACCGATACCGCCGGCACCCGCCAGCGCTCCACCGAGCCCGCCGGCGCCCTGCCCTCCGCCCTGGTTTTGGCCGCCGCCGAGAACGCTGGAGATGATGCCACCGAGCGGTGAGCCGCCGCCCTGGTTCTGGTTCTGGTTGCCGCCGAGAAGGCTGCCGATGACCGAATCGAGAATGCCCATGGTCGTTTCCCTCTATGAACCGTCTGCCGGCCCGATCGCCGTGCCGAGAACGCGGTCGTGCTTCGATCGAGGCGCGACCATCTGCCCCTCCAACCGGCGACCATCGCGTCGGTTCCGCAACGCGCGCCATCGAAGGCCTTCGTGGTTCTTTTCTTCTCAAGATCAATGAGGGCAGACGCTCGAACCATCGGTAGAATTGAGCTTGAGTTCATAAGCGTTTGCGGAGGCGAGGCGGGCTGTGAAGGCAGAATCGCTGGCCTAACAAGGGGCCTTTGTGTCATCTAGGATTTGGCATAGCGCGTCGGACTTGGCATAGCGCGTCGGGAGACAAGCCTTCTAAATGGTCGAGACCTCGTTCAGAGTCGATACCGGCGTCGCGCAGCCACCTGCTCGTATTGAATATCTGCACGTCGAAAACTATCGCGCGCTAAAAAACCTGGAGTTGAAGAAAATCACGCCTCTCACGGCTCTTCTCGGGCCGAATGGCAGTGGTAAATCGACGATCTTCGATGTCTTCGCATTCCTTTCCGAATGCTTCGACTCCGGTTTGCGAAAAGCTTGGGAAAGGCGAGGGCGTGGACGGGAACTTAAGACCCGCGGGAGCGACGGACCGGTCGTCATCGAGATCAAGTATCGCGAGCCGGGTTATCCTCTAATTACTTACCATCTGGCGGTCGATGAGCGACGAGGAAGTCCAATCGTCGTCGAAGAATGGATGCGCTGGAAAAGAGGCAGCTATGGGCAGCCCTTCCGCTTCTTGAATTTCCGAGAGGGGGTCGGGCAAGCAACGAGCGGCGATTTGCCTGACAGTGAGGAGACGAGGAATGAGACCAGACTCAGTTCCGCTGACCTCATCGCCGTCAACGCGCTCGGGCAGTTTGCCGAGCATCCTCGTGTCGCCGCACTTCGGAGATTCGTCACAGGCTGGCATGTCTCCTACCTCTCGGTCGCCGACGCGCGAGGCCAGCCCGAGGCCGGCCCTGAAGAGCATTTGTCTCGGAGCGGAGACAATCTGGCGAACGTGGTACAATTTCTTGGAGAGCAGCATCCGGAGCGGCTGGAGCAGATTTTTGCGGCTTTAAGAAATAGGGTCCCACAAATAGAGCGCGTGCTCGCAGACGTCATGCCGGACAGACGTCTGCTCTTATCGATCAAGGACGCTCCTTTTCAGCATCCAGTCCTGGCCCGTTTCGCGTCGGACGGCACACTAAAAATGCTAGCTTATCTCGTTCTCCTGAATGATCCGGCGCCTGCTCCCTTCATTGGTATCGAAGAGCCCGAGAACTTCCTCCATCCTCGCCTTCTG
>JAYVMK010000083.1:0-4782 GCA_043758995.1 Lichenibacterium sp.
CTCGACGATCAGGTCGGCACGACGGCGGCCGCCATGGAGGAGGTCCGCCGTGCCGCCGACAGCCTTGGCCTCTCCGATTCCGTGATCGACGGAGTCAACGACGTGATCCTCGAGGAGCTCGTGGACATCGTGATGAGTCGCTATCGCGCGTCCCGCAACAACGCCAAGACCTTCAGCATCGTCCTGATGTCGGCGACATCGTGCCTCGGGACTCTGCGCTCCGTCGCCTGACGATTGCGCCGGAGATCCCGCGCCTTGACCTTGCGCAATTGTCTGCGTTGCGCGACCATCGTCCTCGCGGCCCATGAAACCGGACGGATAAGGGCCGCTGGGTGGCAGAATGCGATCGATGGCGCGACGATGGTTCGACCATGAGACCTGAGCGGCAGGACCGCGGGGACGGCGACCTGTCCGTGCGTTTCTGGGGAACGCGCGGCTCCCTCCCTATGCCCGGTCCGTCCACGGTGATCTATGGCGGCAATACCTGCTGCGTCGAGGTGCGACTCGGTCAGCGCGTCTTCATCGTCGATGCTGGGAGCGGATTCGAAGGCGCGGGCCGCGCCATGGCGGCCATGGGTGCCGGCAGCGGCCGAACCGACCTTCTTCTGAGCCATCTTCATCACGACCACGTCTCGGGCCTGCCGTTCTTTTCGCCGATCCTCAAGGAGCAGGGTACGCTCAGGATCTTCTGCGGCAACCAGGCCGGGGAAAGCGCCAAGGCAGCGCTGGACCATATGTTCGCCCCGCCGCTCTTTCCCGTGACGCTGGAAGCTCTTCCCGGGCACGTCGAGCATGTCGGTTTCCGCTCGGGCGAGACGCTCGTCTTCGAGGATGGCATCAGGGTCGCCACCTGTGCGCTGCGTCATCCGGGTGGCGCCACCGGTTACCGCTTCGATCATGCCGGCCGGCGCGTCTGCTACGTGTCGGACATGGAGCACCTCGATTCGGGCCCGGACGCCGACGTGGTGGCCTTCTGTCGCGACGCCGACCTCGTGATCTACGATGCCATGTACACCGAGGATGAACTGACTCCCTGCCGCGGCTGGGGACATTCGACCTGGAATGCCGGCGTTGCGCTCTGCCGCGCCTCGGGTGCTTCGGCCCTCGCCGCCTACCATCATCACAAATCGCACGACGACCCGACGCTGGCCGAAATCGAGGCGGCGCTCACGGCGGCACTGCCGGGCTCCTTCGTGGCGCGGGAAGGGCAGACCGTCACCTTCAAGGCCCGGGCTGCACGAGATGGAGCGCCTCAGCAGGCGCCACTCACGGCGCCTCGTCTTCGGGAGGTGCGGCTGCAGGATGCCGCCGCCGAAGCGCATCTTCACGATGCATAGCCATCGGCCGCGAGCCCTAGACGGCTCGCCCCGATCCCTGAGGCCCGCGCAGCGGCAGATGACCCCGCGATAGACTCAGTCGGACCGGCATTGTCGAAGATCGAGACCGAGCTCAAAGGCCGACAGCTTCCCGGCTGGATCCGCACATTCGTGCGAAACCGCGAATCGGGGTTGGTCCTCGTCGCGATCATCATCGGCGTCGCCAGCGGCGGTCTCGTGGTGGCGATGGGCTGGACCGTGCAATTCATGCACGAGATCCTGTTCAATCTGCCGAGCGGGCAGCGGCTGAGCGCGACGTTCCATGTCGCTCGATGGCGCGCGCTGCTGATCCCGATCCTCGGCGGTTTGGCTCTCACGGGACTGGCGCGCTACGGGCGACGCATGTCGAGCCGCCTCGCCGACGCCATCGAAGCCAATGCCCTGCTGGGAGGGCGGCTGTCGCTGACGGGCAGCCTGCTCGTCACGGTCCAGACCGTCGTCTCCTGCGGCACCGGCGCCTCCGTCGGGCTCGAAGCCGGTTATGCGCAGATCTCGTCGGCGGTGGCGTCTCGGCTGGGGCTGGCCCTCGCGGCCCGTCGCGGCGATCTGCGTCTTCTCGTGGCTTGCGGTGCAGCGGGCGCCATCGCGGCCGCCTTCGGAGCGCCGCTGGCCGGGGCCTTCTACGGCTTCGAGGTCGTGCTCGGCACCTATACGGTCTCGGCCCTGGCGCCCGTCGCCACGAGCGCTCTGGTGGCGAGCCTCATCGCCCGCAATTTCGAGGGCACGACCTTTCTCATTCGGCCCGATACGCTGTCGACCCTCGGCCCGAGCGACCTCGTCCACATCGTGGCGATCGGCACTCTCTGTGGCTTCGCCGGAATCCTGCTCATGCTGGCGGTGGCCGGCACGGAGACGGGGTTCAAGCGGCTGCGCGTCCCCGTGCCGTGGCGAACCCCCGTCGGTGGTGCGATGGTGGGTCTCATGGGGGTCATGACCCCGCAGGTGCTGGGCGCCGGTCATGGCGCCATGACGATCGACCTCGTCGCCTCTCTGGCCCCCTGGACGCTGGTCGGGCTGATCCTGCTCAAGGGAACCGCCTCGGCCGTATCGCTGGGCTCGGGCTTTCGCGGCGGATTGTTCTATGCCTCGCTGCTCATCGGCGCCCTGATCGGCCGGCTCTATGCCGATCTCGGTTTCCTGATCAATCCCGACCTCGCCTTCGATCCCGACGTGGCGGCCCTGACCGGCATGGCGGCGCTGGGCACGGGGGTGATCGGCGCCCCCATCACCATGACGGCGCTGGCGCTCGAGACCACCGGCAATTTCGCCATCACGCTGGCGGCCTTGATCGCGGCCGTCGTCTCGTCGTTGATCGTGCGCGAGCTCTTCGGCTATTCCTTCGCGACCTGGCGCTTCCACCTTCGCGGCGAGGCGATCCGCGGGCCGCACGACGTCGGCTGGATGCGCGAACTCTCGGTCAAGACGCTGATGCGCCCGGACGTTCGCACGGCCCCCCAGGATCTGACCCTCCGCGAGGCGCGGTTGAAATTTCCCCTGGGTTCGGTGAAGCAGATCGCCGCTGTCGACCCCGCCGGCCGCTACGCCGGCATCGTCATGCTCGACGATCTCCACACGGCGCCGCTCGACCAGGGGGGCGATGCGCTCTCGACGCTCTGCCGGTTCTCCGATCGCGTGCTGCTGCCCTGGATGTCGGTGCGCGAGGCGCTCAACCTCTTCGAGGCGAGCGAGGCCGATGCCCTGGTCGTCGTCGACCACGAAGCGACGAAGCGCGTCGTCGGCACGATGACCGAAGCCCATGCGTTGCGCCGCTACGGCGAGGAGCTCGAGCGCCAGCAGCCCGACAATGTGTTGCGGTGACGAAGCCGGGACTGTGGACAACATGCCAGAAAGGGCAGGGGGCCTAGTCTTACTGAGTCACAAAGCCGTTTTGGCAGACGATCGTGCGGTCTACGTCCGGTTGCTTCATCGTTTTCGGATAGCGATAGTCCTGATCGTCTTCTCTGCACGCGCCTTCTTGCGCCTCGTGGGTGAACCCGTACTGGGAGCCGTTCGAAACGTCCGTCTGCAGCCGGACCCGGTTGCAGATCATGCTGACGAGACATGGTCGAGGGTAGAGGCTGGGTCGGAAACTCGAAACGTCAGGACGACTGTGCTGCGTCTCGTCTCGATCCGATTTCCAGTACGTTATCGATTGCGACCCCGCTGGTGCCGCATGTGCATCTCTTCTCGGACGATGACATCGATCGCGTGCATCATGGCCGGTGTGACCGTGTACAACTGTTGGCTCTTTCTGATCTCGACTGCAAAGGCAGGAGACGACGTCCATACCGCAATCAGGGCTGTGAGGATAATGAGCGACGAGATTGATGTTTTCATGATGTAGACTTTCCATTGGTAGGTTTATCGTAGCGTTATCTATGCAACGGATCATCCCGCACTCATGGTCGAGCCCATACCTCGCCCACGACGCCGGAGGCTCCGTGGCGGCCACGCATCAGGCTCGGGTCCACTCGAGGAGGAAGGCGCTTCCCGCCCGTCGACAAGGACGCGACCGGCTTCCTTGAGGAAGACGAGGACCTCAGTTCGCGCTGCCGCGACGGGGCCTCGAGATCGCTTGGCGCGCACGGGCTGGCTCTGTAGGGCGCAGACCCGCACGCGCCCGACCGTCACTGAGCGGGGTCGGCGTCCTTCTGCATGCTGTCCTTGTGCATCGAGTCCTTCTTCATCATGCCCCTGTGCATCGCGTCACCATGCATCGCGTCGGCAGCGAAGGCGGACGAAGATGCGGCGATGCCGAGGGACAGCGTCGAGGCGACAAGCACGATCGCGGCGCGATGCATTCTATTCATGGGGATACACTCCTGTGACGACCAGGACCCGATGTCGGGCGGCGTCGGTCAGTATTCGCGGTCACCGCCATGCGGTTACGGGGCCTGGCAGATAATTTCTGCCAACTTTGCCACTCACATTATTTTGGCGATGTTAGGCGATCGAGGTCTCGGCGGCGTAACCGACCGCCCACCACCTCCGAATTCGCCGATCGGACCCGAATCGGCGACCCCACGATGAACATAGACACACGCCACCTCCCTTGGCTCGATCGTGCGGGACGTCTCTCCCATCTCAAGCTCGCCGCGTTCGTCGGCGTCCTCCTGCCCTTGCTCTGGATGGCCACCGAGTATTCCGCGGGTGGGCTTCGACCGAACCCGATCACCGAGGCGATCCACCAGAGCGGCACCTGGGCGGTCCGCCTCCTTCTCCTGTCCCTGGCCGTGACCCCGCTGCGGAGGATCGGACAGTGGGGCAAGCTGATCGCGGTGCGACGGATGATCGGCGTGGCGGCCTGCGGCTACGCCGCGCTTCACCTCACCCTCTACGTCGCCGACCAGCACTTCGACGTCGCACGGGTCGCCGTCGAGATCCTCTCCCGAGCCTACCTCACCAT
>JAYVMK010000084.1:0-4358 GCA_043758995.1 Lichenibacterium sp.
GGAGACGCGCCCAGCGTCGACGAGGCACGCATCGCCACCAATTACCTCGACCGCGACGAACTCTATGCCCTGCATGTGCTCTGCGAGCAGTTCCTTCTCTATGTGCAGGGTCAGGCGGCGCGGGGTCGCACCATGACGATGCGGGAGCTTGCCGCAAGGCTCGACGATCTGCTGCGGCTCGACGACTACCCCGTGCTGCCCGGCCACAAGGATTTCCACCGTGACCGAGCCGTCCGGCATGCCAGCGCCGAATATGCGCGCTTCGTGCTGCGCGACGGGCCGGCGCGGCGCCTCGGCCGACGCTGAGCCTTTCGGGATGGATCCCCTCACGCTCTTCGGCCTTGTCGCCGTCACGTCCATGCTGGTGACCTACGCGTTGGAAGCGCGCAGTCCGTGGTTCACTTTGCTCTTTGCCGGCGCCTGCGGGCTCGGTTCGACCTACGGTTTCCTGCAGGGCGTGTGGCCCTTCGGCCTCGTCGAAGCGGTGTGGGCCGTCGTGGCTCTAGTGAAGTGGCGCGGGCGGATCGCCAAGGCCTCGTGATCCCCAGCCGCCGAGTGGTTGCTTCACTCAGGAGAAAGCGCCAGCGATGGCCCGCTTGCCGCTCCAGGGCTGAGCGTCTAAGCACCGGCCAAGCTCGGAGCGGGCTTCGGGGAGCCTTTCACAGGCGCACCCGACCGGACCGAGCCTCACGGGGCGGATCGGTCCGCCCGTGATGATATGAGGGGCGTCCCCGCCGGAGGCGGGAACCTCCGTCGGAACGGATGACACCAGCATGCGCATCGCCATCATCGGCTCGGGCTACGTCGGCCTCGTTTCCGGCGCCTGCTTTGCGGATTTCGGTCATGCCGTCGTGGCGGTGGACAATGATCCCGCCAAGATCGCCATGTTGCGTCGGGGTGAGATGCCGATCTTCGAACCCGGCCTTGCCGATCTCGTGGCCTCGAACGTTCGCGCCGGACGTCTGTCGTTCACCACCGATCTCGCCACCGCCGTCGCCTCGGCCGCCGTGGTCCTGATCGCGGTCGGCACGCCGTCGCGCCGCGGCGATGGCCATGCCGATCTGTCCTACGTCTATGGCGCGGCCCGCGAGATCGCCGCCAATCTGAACGGCCACACCGTGGTGGTGACCAAATCCACCGTGCCGGTCGGGACCGGCGACGAAGTCGAGCGTATCATCCGCGAGGTCAATCCGGCAGCCGATGTGTCGGTGGCGTCCAACCCCGAATTCCTGCGCGAAGGCGCCGCCATCCAGGACTTCAAGCGGCCGGACCGGATCGTGCTCGGCATCGAGGACGATCGAGCCCGTGCCGTGATGCAGCAACTCTATCGCCCGCTGTATCTCAACCAGGCACCGATCGTCTGGACGTCACGCCGCACGGCGGAACTGACCAAATATGCCGCCAATGCTTTCCTGGCGACCAAGATCACCTTCATCAACGAAATCGCCGACCTCTGCGAACAGGTCGGTGCCGACGTTCAAGAAGTGGCGCGCGGCATCGGGCTCGACAATCGCATCGGGTCGAAGTTCCTTCATGCCGGCCCGGGCTATGGCGGGTCCTGCTTCCCCAAGGACACGCTGGCGCTGATCAAGACCGGCCAGGACCATGGTGCTTCGCTGCGCATCGTCGAAGCGGTCGCGGCCGTCAACGAACAGCGCAAACGCTCCATGGCCAAGAGGGTGACGGCGGCCTGCGGCGGCAGTCTTCGGGGCAAGAGTGTCGCGGTGCTGGGCCTGACCTTCAAGCCGAACACCGACGACATGCGCGATGCCCCGTCGCTGAGCCTCATCTCGGCCCTGCAGGACGGGGGCGCCCTGGTGCGCGCCTACGATCCGGAGGGGATGGACGCAGCGCGTCGCATGATCGAGGACATCACCTTCGCGTCGGACCCCTATGCTTGTGCCGAAGGGGCGGATGCGCTGGTGATCGTGACCGAATGGGACGCGTTCCGGGCCCTCGACCTTGGCCGGATCAAGGACCTGATGCGCGCGCCCGTTCTGGTCGACCTTCGCAATATCTACCCGCCCGAGGAGGCGGCCCGGCATGGCTTCATCCATGTCGGGATCGGCCGCAAAGCCTGACCCATTACGACTAAAAGCGCCGTCGCTTCCGCGACGGCGCTCATCCGATAATCGACAGAAGGAGGTGGGCCGCCGCAGCGTTCCATCCCCTTTGTTATGCGCAGTCGTTTGTCAGGCCGCCTTGGCGCGGCCGCGACGGGGCTTCTTGGCGGCCTCGGGAGCGGGTTCGACGACCTGTTCGGGCTCGGGTGCCACGGGCTCCGGTGTCTCGATGGCGGGCGTGCCGGCCTTGCGGCCAAGACCCATGGTCTTGGCGAGATTGGACCGTGCGTCCGCGTAGGCCGGGGCCACCATCGGATAGTCCTTACCGAGGCCCCACTTGTCGCGGTACTCCTGCGGCGAAAGACCGTGCTCCGAGTGAAGGTGACGCTTCAGCGACTTGAATCGCTTTCCGTCTTCCAAGCAAACGATGTAGTCGTTGGTGACCGACTTCTTGACCGGCACCTTTGGTTGCGGGGGTTCCTTGACGGCTTCGGGCTTAGACCCGTTCAAAATGCTGCCGAGGGAGTCGTGGACCGCCTGAAGAAGCGCCGGCAACTCGCTCACTGGCACGGAGTTGTTCCGGACATAGGCCGAAACGATCTCCGCTGCCATCTCGACAACGTTCAAATCTGCTTGGGTGTCGGACATCGACTTGATCTCTCCTGACCTTTCCTTCGAAGTAAAGCGCTTCTTGCGCCAAGGCAAGACTCGTCAAGCCCTGTCGAGCCTCGACGAAGAAAAAACTGGTGCAAATCGCCGGCTGGTTACGCCGGTCGCTGATCATTCGTGTCCATTTCCCTCTTCGAAGCCGGTGAAGACGCCGCCGCGGCCCGCTTGGACCGGCGACAACAGTATCGCGACAGGCCGCGAACTGGGCGTATCCGGTCATTGCCGCGAATCGGTGCTATGCCGCCAAGCAGTGTCGCAGCGGTCACCATTGCCGCGACGATGTCGTCCCCGACGCAACTGCTTTCGCGTTCCAGCTGGAGGGACTGCCTTTGCGACAACCAGTGCCGGCTACCGGTGTCGTGCCGTCGCCGAAGACTGCTATAGACACGCGACGAGGCGGACGGGATGGGTCGGCATTTGGGGGCGATGAGAGGAGCAGGCGTCGGGCGGACAGTTTCGCTCCTGATCTGGTGGCTGACGGGTGGTGTCGCGGACGCCGCGTCCGTTGTGCTCTCTCCGCCCGCAGCGGACCACCACGCGCTGGTCGATGCCGACAGCTATCCCTGGTCGGCCGTCGGCAAGCTGTTCAATTCGATCGGCGGAGCCTGCACGGCAGCCGCCATAGCGCCCGACAAGGTGCTGACCGCAGCCCATTGTCTCTACGCCTTCAGGACACGGCGCTACCTGCAGCCCGAGTCCATTCACTTTCTGCTCGGCTATGCACGCGGGGATTATCGCATCCACGCCCGGGTCTCGGGCATCGCCATCGGTCCTGGTTACGATCCGGGGGAAGAGACCCGAACGGCCGCGGCGGATTGGGCGGTGCTGACGCTGGCGGAGCCGCTGCCCGCCACGGTTCGCCCGATCCCCCTGGCCACCGTCGTGCCGGTGAATGGGACCGCGATCGAGATCGGGGGGTTCGCGCAGGACCGCGCCTACCTGATGACCGCCGACACGCAATGCCGGCTGCTCGGTTCCTCGTCGGGCACCTCTGTACTGGCGCATGATTGCGTCATTGCGCACGGCGACAGCGGCGCGCCGCTCCTGGTCACCGCGGCCGACGGCTCCGTCCAGGCTTTCGCCGTGACGGTCGGGTTCTGGTCCGTCGCGGGCCGGCAGGTCAGCATCGCGGCGCCCGTCACCGCCGCCATCGTCGCGACGGCTCGGCCGGCGCCCGTGCAAGCGCAGCGCTGAGCGTCCGCATCGACGAGGCCGCCATGCGATGCCATGCTGGCCCGACGGTCTGGAGTTCGATGAGCGATATGGTCGAGGAAGCCCGATGATCGAGCCCGCAAACCCTTCGTCCGCGGATGCGATGGACGGCGATCCGCCCGAGGTCCTGGCGCGTCGCGACGGCTCTGTCGGGCATCTGACGTTGAACCGTTCCTCCGCGTTCAATGCCCTGTCGCTCGGCATGGTGCGAAGCATCGACGCGGCCCTCGATGCTTGGGCCGCGGATCCACAGGTGGCCGTCATTCTGCTCGACGGGGCCGGCGATCGAGCCTTCTGCGCCGGCGGCGACATCCGCGCGCTCTACGAGGCGGCGCGGATCGGCGACTACGCGGTGATGAGCGACTTCTTCCGCGAGGAATATCGCCTCAACGCCCGGCTGGCGCGCTTTTCGAA
>JAYVMK010000085.1:0-5080 GCA_043758995.1 Lichenibacterium sp.
CTTCGCCTTGAAGGCCGGCGCGTGGTTCCGGCGTGTTCGCTTGCTCATCATCTCTCCCGATCCACAGCCATCTTGGCCGCCGTCAGGCAGAAACTCCACTCAGCCGACCTGTCCAGATTTCCTGAGCCACCTCATTGATCGGCGCCGCCGCATTGGCGCATCAACCGGGCCTAATGCGGAAATTACTCTATCTTTCGAGCCTAGCCTGCCTTCAGCCGTCGCCTCCAGCAACAGGCCGATCCTTTGTAGCCGGCCGTGTTCGTCCTTGGCGGTCACGGTTTGAAACGATGCTGCGGAGCCCTTCAAAAGCTCGGAACCCACTCTGCCGATCCTCGAACGACGTTCGAAGGACCGGAGTTAAGTACGAGCAAGGGCTGTTTGAACACGGTGACATTGAGGTGCGATCCGGCCTCGCCAAGGCTCTGTCCGAAGGTGCTCCTTCCCGCCCTCGATGTTTCGTCTGTCATGCCGGCGTCGTTACGCAATCAGGCGGGAGAACAAGGCGCGCTCACAATCGGCACCTCCGCTATCACAACGGCTGTCAGCACTGCGACCCCTGTACTTTCTCGCTGTTGAGCGCCTTCAAACGCGCGACCTGCTCGACCGTTTCGGCATTCTGAGCCGTCTCACAGAGCGCAGATCACCTGAGAGATTGCATAATCTAGTTGCCAACACCGTTTAACCGAAGCGCCTATCGAAGTACGTTTCAAATGTTGCACGCGCTGCTAGACCAATGAGCCTTGCGCAAATTCCCTCGAATGTTTCGAGCAAGCCGTCAGACGATGTCGTCGAAGTTGTTCGGAACGTGGTGTCCGCTCTGTTGGGATGGAGCCAGCGCGCGTCTGGGAACTATCAATTCGATATCGCGTTCACTCATTTGTTAAGACTGATCTCGAAACCAAAGAGCCGGCATGAGGATCGCCCAAGTCGCTCCCCTGATGGAGTCCGTTCCGCCCCGCCTTTACGGTGGAACAGAGCGTATCGTATCCTGGCTCACCGAAGAGCTCGTGCGCCAAGGTCACGACGTGACGCTTTTCGCGAGTGGCGACTCGATTACTGCGGCCAACCTCGCGGCCTGTACGACAGAAGCGATACGCCTGTCGGACAGCATGGTCGATTACCTTCCTCATACGGTGATGATGGCTGACCGCGTCCGTCGGTTATCGCGATCGTTCGACGTCATTCACTTCCACGTCGACATTCTGCATTTCCCACTCTTTCGCGGGATCGCCAATCGGACGCTGACCACCTTGCATGGCCGACAGGACCTTCCCGACCTTTGGCCATTCTACCGTGCATACCCTGAAATGCCGCTTGTCTCGATTTCGGACGCGCAACGCGCGCCGATCCATGAGGCCAACTTCGCGGGTACTGTCCTGCACGGCCTGCCGGTTGACCTCCACGCGCCGAATTACGATCCGCGGGGCGGGTATCTCGCGTTCCTGGGGCGTATCTCGCCCGAAAAACGGCCCGACCGCGCCATCAAGATCGCCCGTGCCCTCGGCATTCCATTAAAGATCGCCGCCAAGGTCGACAAAGCCGACCAGGAATATTTCGATAATGAGATCAGACCGCTCCTTAACGCTGGCTGCGACGTCGAGTTCGTTGGTGAGGTTGACGAACGCGGCAAGACCAAGTTCCTCGCCGAGGCGCGCGCGCTGCTGTTTCCGATCGACTGGCCCGAGCCGTTCGGTCTGGTCATGATCGAGGCGATGGCCTGCGGAACGCCAGTACTCGCCTTTCGTCATGGATCGGTGGCTGAAGTCGTCGATGACGGTGTAACGGGGCGCATTGTCAGCTCCATGGACGAGGCCATCGCGGCTGTACCGCAACTCCTCGGGATGGACCGTCGAAAGGTGCGTCGCCGCTTCGAGGAGCGCTTCTCGGCCGAGCGTATGGCACGGGACTACGTCGAGCTTTACACGAAGCAGATCGGCCTTGCGGAGCTTGACGAGAGCGCCGTCCTTTTAGGCACGCGGCAAGACCCATCGCGTGTCTTAGCCGACAGAAGCAGGCCGCTGCACCCGCGCCCTGGCCTTGCGCAGTGATCCAGACGTACGCTGCCGAATCTGGCGCATGTTACGCTCGCTTCTGACCTGGATCCCTTCACAAGCTTCGACGCTTTATCCATGACACCTCTCTAGGCAATCGTGTTGATGGTCCAGGGCTCGAGGTCAAATAGTTCGAGCCTTCGTGTGCCCCGGGCGTTCCGACGAGGGCAGGACCGCAAATGCGCAGCGGACCGACCCAGTCGAACCCGGCCCCTTCCTCCTGACCGGGACGCTTCCGACCATGACAGACGACTTGGACGCCGAACTTCCCCTCACGACCGGGAAGCAAAGCGAGGCCGATCCGACCAACAAAACGCCCTTTTACATTCCGGCAACCGAGTCTGCGGCCAGGCCGCGACATACGCTGAAGGACGGCGACACCTTCGCCGTCCTCGATAGCTTCGGCGACATCGGCGCTTCGGCGGGCGGTCCCGACGGAGTGTTTGATCACGATACCCGCTACTTGTCTCGCTTCGAGATGTTGCTCGCCGGCACCCAGCCCTTGCTGCTCGGCTCTAGCGTGCGCGACGATAACCTCTGCCTTACCGTCGACCTCACCAACCCGGACATCTACCGGGACGGTCATATCGTGATGCCTAAAGATACGATGCATGTCGTGCGGACCACCTATTTATGGCGGGGCACCGCGCACCAGCGCATCCATGTGGCAAACCACGGTTCCGACAAGCTCGACTTCAACTTGACGTTCATTTTCGGCTGCGACTTCTCGGACCTGTTCGAAGCGCGTGGCATGCGACGCAACGCGCGAGGTACGATGACGGAGGTGGTCGAGGCCGGTTCCGCGGCATTCACCTACACCGGACTTGACCGGCTGGAGCGCCGGGCCGTGCTGCGATTCGAGCCGTCGCCCGGCAACTTGGCCGATGGTGCCGCCACCTACAGCCTGTCATTTGAGGCGGGGGCGTCTCAAACCGTGACGTTTTCGGCCGAATGCACCGGCATTGCTCAGCCCGAGACGATGGGGTTTCGCCGGGGCCTGATGGCAGCAAATCGTTGGGAAAAAGCGTTGACCCGCGGCGTCGTTACGGTCGAGTCCTCCAATGCGATTTTCAATGATGTGATGTGCCGCTCGACGGCCGACCTGTATATGCTGATGACCGAGACGCCGCAGGGGCTCTATCCCTATGCCGGCATCCCTTGGTATTCGACGACCTTTGGCCGAGACGGCATCATTACGGCGCTCCAGATGCTCTGGATCGACCCCAAGGTCGCGAAAGGTGTGCTGGCGCGGCTTGCCCACTACCAAGCGAAGGCGTTCGACACTACGGCGGATGCCGAACCGGGTAAGATCCTGCACGAGATGCGCGGCGGTGAAATGGCTTCGTTGAAGGAGATCCCCTTCGGCCTCTATTACGGTTCGATCGATTCGACGCCGCTGTTTATTGTGCTGGCCGGCCTTTACCACGAGAGAACCGGCGACCTTGACGCAATCCGGGACTTGTGGCCGGCAATCGAGCGTGGCTTTGCCTGGATGGATGGCCCGGGTGACCGGGACGGCGACGGCTTTCTCGAATATGCCCGGGCCGACGAGAAGGGTTTGCAAAACCAGGGCTGGAAGGACTCGATCGACGCCGTTTTCCATGCCGACGGTGCCCTCGCCGAGGGACCTATCGCACTCGTCGAGGTACAGGGCTACGCCTATGCGGCCCGCCAACAGGGAAGCCGCCTCGCGGCAGCGCTCGGCCACGCGGCACGGGCCGATGAACTCGCAGCCCAGGCGGCGACCTTGAAGAAGAAGTTCGATGCCGCCTTCTGGTGCGACGACATCGGCTTCTATGCCATCGCACTGGATGGCCGTAAGCAGCCCTGCCGCGTCCGGACTTCCAACGCCGCCCACGTGCTGTGGACCGGCATCGCCAGTCCTGAGCGTGCAGCACGGATAGCCGCCGAGGTGGTGACGCCGAAATTCCTGTCGGGTTGGGGCGTGCGGACAGTGGCGGTTGGCGAAGCCCGCTACAATCCGATGAGCTATCATAACGGCTCGATCTGGCCGCACGACAACTCGCTGATCGTGTGGGGGCTGGCGCGCTACGGTTTTGTGCACGAGGCCGAGCGGATCTTCGAGGCCCTCTTCGGGGCGGCGAATTACTTCGACTCGCGCCGTTTGCCGGAGCTGTTCTGCGGCTTCCGTCGGCGGAAGGGCGCGGCTCCGACGCTCTATCCTGTGGCCTGCGCGCCCCAGGCTTGGGCGGCAGGAGCGCCGTTTCTGCTGCTCCAGGCGTGCCTCGGCCTGGAATTCGATCCCGCGAACCGGGCCATCCGCTTCCGCAATCCGCGCCTGCCGGGCTTTGCCGACGAAATTACGCTGCGCAATCTCGGCTTTGATGGCGCGCAGGTGGACGTCACACTGCGCCAAGTCGGCGAGCACGCAGCCCTGCGCGTGCTGCGCAACACTGGAGCGGTTCAAGTATCGATGCTGCTGGACTGACGTTGGCGGTGAAAGTTCCCGGATTGGCTCGCACGATGCGCCCCTCGGTCAAAAAGGTACAACGCCCACTTCATGCTTCCGTGGTGGCGGCATGACGGCGATCCTGCCACCACGGAATTCACGAACATTAACAATCGCGCTCAGCCGCGCTTACGCATCTGGCAACGGGGTCCGTTCATTCCAGGAACGCTGCAAGCGTCGCAAGCACGGCGCGGCGCTCGAGGCTGTGAGCCGCCCAGGCAATTCTAATCGGCTGTACCGCCTGCTCCAGCGCAACAGCCGCCTGTGACTGGCCTACATAACCCGCCGTCGACTCGATGTGACCTCAACCCCAGCCCATGGCAGCGCTCCGTGATCTCTGGCTTCAAGTCGGAAAACCCGTACCCGCATCCGACGATGGAGCGCGGTCGCGAGACAACGAAGGGGGCGTTTGCCGGCGGGACTCTTTTCCCTGCGTCAGAAGTCGGTCAGCTTTACCTGCAAGAGAGGCCGGCTTGCTGGTGACGGCCGTCGCTGAGAAGCCGTAGCCGTCGGAGATGCCTGGGCTGAGGAGGCCGTGATGGCACAGGAGATCGCGGTT
>JAYVMK010000086.1:0-9313 GCA_043758995.1 Lichenibacterium sp.
GTCCAGGAACCCGTCGCCGTCCGGGTCGCCCGGTCCGTCCATCCAGCCGAAGCCCCTCTCGATGGCAGGCCAGAGCGCGCGGATCGTGTCGAGATCGCCGGTCCGCTCGAGATAGAGACCCGCCAGGACGATGAAGAGCGGCGTGGAATCAATGGAACCGTAATAGAGGCCGAAGGGGATCTCCTTCAGCGCCGCCATCTCGCCGCCCCGCATTTCGTGCAGGATCTTACCGGGTTCGGCATCCGCCGAGGCGTCGAATGTCGTCGCCTGAAAATGCGCGAGCCGCGCCAGCACGCCTTTGGCGACTTGAGGGTCGATCCACAGCATCTGGATCGCCGTGATGATGCCGTCACGCCCGAAGGTGGTCGAGTACCAGGGAATGCCAGCGTAAGGATAAAGCCCCTGCGGCGTGTCGGTGATCAGCATGTCGAGATCGGCCGTCGACCGGCACAGGATCTCGTTGAAGATTTCGTTCGACGACAGCACGGTCACGACGTTGCGGGTTCGCGCCTTCTCGCGACGGTTGGCCGCGACGAGGCCCTGGCGAAAATCCACCGGCACGGCGGCCGCTACGCCGGAGCATTCGGCCGAGACGATGATGGTCTCGGCGCCGCCGACGGGAAGCGACAGGTGAAAGCTCGCCGCGCCGTGGATCAGACCATCGGGAGCCGGCTCGAACCGCACCACGGCGCGCCGTACCTGGTGATCGAGGCCCGTGTAGGTGAAGGTCACGGAATCGGAACCGACCGCTTCGGTGATCGTGCCGCGCGTCTCGCGCCGCAGGCCTCGCGCTTCGAAGAGATCCGAAAAGTCGCAGCCGAATACGAAGGTGGCGATGAAGTCCACCGCCTCGGCGCCGTAGTTCGACAGATGAATGCGTTGATGCGCGCTGCCGCTCCACAGATAGGTCGTGCGAACGATGTGCACCGTATCCTTGGAAATCACGATGCGGCCATCGCGATAGATGTCGGGATTGGTGAGGTCGACGCTGAGCGTGAGATTGTCGTCTCGCACCCGAGCCCCCAGCAGCAAGGGCTGCGCCCCGGCCAGCATCATCTCCAACCGGGACAGGTAGCGGGTGTCGTGGTCGAACACACCGTCAGGCCCACCCGCCGAAGCGCCGATGTCTCCGAAACTGTCGATCACCGCGAATGTGTCGGCGTGTTTCAACGTGTGCCGGGGTCGCGCGGCGGACTGCGTCGTCGGAATATAAAAGGGCGTCTGTCCGATCGGATCGGTCGTGGCCTCGGTCGCGTCGGACCGATGTCGATCGGCTTCCTGGTCGGCCGTCATGTCGGGACACGGGTCCTTTGGACGGTGAGGGACCCGATCACTGCGCCGTCCCGGTGTTGAGCCGCAGCCAATCCTCCAGATCGGCACGAGCCCCCGATGAGTCCGGCCGCCCCACCATCAGTGAAGCTTTTCCGGCCAGGCCGGCCAGTGCGATCTGCCCGGTGTAGAGGGCGACGTAGTCGCGGGCCATGCGCTCAGCCGTGAACCGCTCTTCGAAACGACGGCGCACCTTGCGGCGATCCATCGCCAACACCGAGGGCATCGCTGCGACCGCTTCGTCCATGGTGGAGACGATGCGCCCTGTCACGCCATCTTCGACCACTTCGCATACGGATCCCTTGCGGAAGGCCAGAACCGGAGTGCCGCAGGCCATGGATTCGATCATCACGAGGCCGAAGGGCTCGGGCCAATCGATCGGGAAGATCAAAGCGCGCGCTTCGCCAAGAAATTTGGTCTTGGCGCGGTCGTCGACCTCGCCGATGAACTCCACTCCGCCGCCCTGGTCGAGCAGCGGTTTGATGATCGTGTCGAAATATTCACGATCGGCATCGTCCACCTTGGCGGCGATCTTCAGCGGAATGCCGAGCGCACGCGCGATGACGATGGCCCGGTCGGGCCGTTTCTCAGCCGAGATCCGTCCAAGGAAGGCGAGATAGCCGCCGCGAGGATCGTAGGACGGGCGATGCAAGTCGATGGGAAGTCCGTGCTGCACGGTGCCGGCGAAATTCGCATCCGCAATCGGCGCACGTTGCGCATCCGAGATCGAGACCAGCGGCATGTCGGGGAACGCCCGGTAGAAGGGCCAGAGGTCCGCCAGATCCTGTCGCCCGTGCAGAGTCGTCAACGTCTTGGACGGCATGCCGCGGAACAGCGGAAAGTGGAACAAGTCGACGTGGAAATGCAGGATGTCGAAGGCGCCGGCCAGCCGGCGAACCTGCTCGGCCATCATCAGCGTGTGGGGAACATAGTCCTTCATCGTCTGCGACAGGCGGATCGCCTCGCGGGTGCAGGGTACAAGATGGCTGGCGGTGATCGAATCTCCGCTGGCGAACAGCGTCACATCGTGACCCTGCCGAACCAGTTCTTCGGTCAGCCATGAGACGACACGCTCGGTCCCGCCGTAGAGGCGGGGCGGCACACTCTCCATCAGAGGCGCAACCTGAGCGATTCTCATGCTGACGCCTCCGGGCCAGAGATCGGCGACAATCTCTGAGTGCAACACCACAGCGAGGGGTTGGTTCCGCGCGCTATCCAGGAACGCCGTAGAGAGGCGAGCCGAGGAAATGCCCCTCAACCCCGGCTTAAAGGCGAGGCCGCAGGGTCGCCGGCGACACCGCCAGGATCAGGTAACCTGAAGCTTGGCCGTGGAACTTCCCCGCTTCAGCCTACGTTTCGTCCAGGCTATTGACGTCGGCGGGCGTCGGCCCGTTGTCGACTGTCCCCACGCGAGCCTCTCGGATGAACCCCGTTTCCCCGCCATCGGATGCCTGCCTGTTCCTCGATGTCGACGGAACGCTCATCGATATCGCCTCGACCCCCGATGCCGTGCGCGTGCCAGCGGGGCTGATGCAGTCGCTCACCCGCGCCGAGCGGAATTTCGATGGCGCACTGGCGCTGGTCAGCGGCCGCAGCATCGCCCAAATCGACCGCATCTTCGCGCCGCTGCTCTTGAAGGCGAGCGGCGTACATGGCGCGGAATTCCGTTTCGGGCCCGAGACGTCCGACCGCTGGATCAAGGCAGAGCCGATCCCAGAGCAGGCCTGGACTGATCTTGTGGATCTGCTCCGCGCCTTTCCGGCTTCCTTGGTCGAAAACAAGGGCTTCTCCTTCGCGGTCCATTACCGGGCCGCGCCCGAGACGGGGCCGATGCTCCGGGCCGCGATCGAGCGCTTTCTCGTCGAGCGTCAAGACCTCGGGCTGGCGATCTTGACCGGGCATTTCGTCTTGGAACTGAAGCGGCCCGGGATCGACAAGGGCGCCGCCATCGCGGATTTCATGGCGCGAGCGCCCTTCCAGGGGCGACGGCCGATCTTCATCGGCGATGACGTCACCGACGAGCCGGGCTTCCATGCCGTGACGAGCCTCGGCGGCTTCGCCTATTCGGTCGCCCGGACCTTTCCCGGCGTCGACGGGACTTTCACCGATCCTTCCGCGGTCCGGCACTGGCTCGCCGAAATCGGTGGTCCGGAGCAACGGACGGCATGACCAGCCGCACCATGGACTATGCCCTGATCGGCAACAGCCACGTCGCCGCGATGATCGACACCAATGCCCGCATCGTGTGGTGGTGCGCGCCCCGCTTCGATTCCGATCCGATCTTCTCCAACCTGCTCTCGGGGGACGAGGACAAGGGCTTCACCGACGTGGTCCTCGCCGACCAGGTCTCCTCCAGCGCCACCTATCTTCGAAATACCGCCATCGTCGAGACGATCCTCACCGACAAGGATGGCGGTCAGATCCGCGTGACGGATTTCGCGCCGCGCTTCCGGCAGTACGAGCGGATGTTCCGCCCGGCACAGATCGTGCGCCTCGTCGAACCGCTGTCGGGCCTGCCGCGCATCACCATCCGGGTGAGACCGACCTACGATTACGGGCGCCCCGTGACCGAAAAGGCACTCGGGTCCAACCACATCCGCTATGCGGGCGGCGATCATGTGATGCGCCTCAACACCGACGCGCCGCTATCCTACATCGAATACGAGACGTCCTTCGCGCTGACCCGCAGCGTGACCATGATGTTCGGACCCGACGAGCCGTTTCGCTCGTCGCTGGAGAATACGGGCCGCGAGTTCCTGGAGAAGACCCGGGAATATTGGTACGATTGGACGCGCTATCTCGCCCTGCCCTTCGAATGGCAGGCCGCGGTGGCACGCTCCGCCATCACGCTGAAGCTCTGCTCCTACGAGGAGACGGGCGCCATCATCGCGGCCCATACGACGTCGATCCCCGAATCCGAAGGATCGGCGCGCAACTGGGATTACCGCTATTGCTGGGTGCGGGACGCCTTCTTCGTGGTCCACGCGCTGAACCGCCTCGGCGCCACTCAGACGATGGAATCCTACATCAATTATACGACCAACATCGCCTTCGATCAGGGGGAGCATCTCAAACCCGTTCACGGCATCATCCCCGGCACGCCCCTGCCCGAGCGGATCGCGCCGAACCTCAAGGGGTTCAGGAATCATGCGCCGGTTCGTGTCGGCAACGATGCCGTGAACCAGGTCCAGCACGACGGCTATGGCTCGGTGGTGATGGCGGCGACGCAGATGTTCGTCGACGAGCGCCTGCCCCGGATGGGCGACGAGGCTCTGTTCCGCCGGCTCGAGGTGCTGGGGCGCCAGGCGGCCCGCTATGCTTTCGAACCCGATGCGGGTCTCTGGGAATTTCGCGGGCGCCAGCACACGCATACCTATTCGGCGGTCCTGTGCTGGGCCGCCTGCGACCGGCTCGGTCGCATCGCAGGGCGCCTCGGCCTCGAGCCCGAAAGGGCGGATTGGACCGCGCAAGCGGCGCGCATCAAGGACCGCATTCTCCAGGAATCGTGGAGCGAGGAGCGACAGGCCATCGTCGGCGCCTGGGGCCTGCCGCAGCTCGACGCCAGCGTGCTGCTGCTGCCCGAGATCGGCTTCATCGATGCCCACGATCCCCGCTTCGTGGCGACCCTGGAGCGCATCGGCGAGGAGCTGATGCAGGACGGCCGCATCATGCGCTACACGGTCGCGGATGATTTCGGTCTGCCCGACACGGCGTTCCTGGTCTGCAATTTCTGGTACATTGACGCACTGGCCCAGGTCGGTAGGGTGGAAGAGGCGCGTGAGCGTTTCGAGGACGTTCTGAGGCACCGCAATGCCTTCGGCATCCTGTCGGAAGATCTCCACGCCGCCACCGGGGAACTGTGGGGCAATTTTCCACAGACCTATTCGATGGCGGGCATCATCAACTCCGCGATGCGGCTGTCGCAAAGCTGGGAGGGCCGTTGGTGAGCCGACTGGTCATCGTATCGAATCGCGTTACCGTGCCGGAACCCGGCCACCCCGCGCCTCCCGGCGGCTTGGCGGTGGCGGTTCATGCGGCGCTGAAATCGCGCCCCGGCCTGTGGTTCGGCTGGAGCGGCAAGGTGGACGACGACCCGGCGGTCGAGCCGACGGTCGCCGAGCGCGACAACGTCACCTATGTGGTGACGGATCTGTCGACGGCCGACTTCCAGGAATATTACAACGGCTTCGCCAATCGCGTGCTCTGGCCGATCCTGCACTACCGGGTGGATCTCGCCGAGTTCAACCGCTCCGATCTCACGGGTTATTTGCGGGTGAACGGCCTCTTTGCCGATCATCTGGCGAAGCTGCTGCGACCCGACGACGTCATCTGGGTGCACGATTACCACCTGATCCCGCTCGCCCGGGAGTTGCGGTCGCGCGGCTTCGACAATCCGATCGGCTTCTTTCTCCATATCCCCTGCCCTCCGGCCGACCTGCTGTTCACGATTCCGAAGCAGGAACAGAGCATCGGCGCGCTGTCGCATTACGACCTCGTCGGATTCCAGACCGAGAACGACCGCAACAACTACGGCCGCTATCTCACCATGACGGGAGCCCACCAGGGCCGCGATGGGACCTCCTACGCGCTCGACGGCCGCGTGGTCCGGATCGGCGCCTTTCCGGTCGGCATCGAGACGGAGGATTACGCCGCCTTGGCGGTCGAAGCCGTCGACTCGCATTTCACCCGCGAGTTCCAGGACAGTCTGCTCGGCCGCAAGCTCGTGGTCGGGGTCGACCGGCTCGACTATTCCAAGGGCATCGTGCACCGGATCGACGGCTTTCGACACTTTCTCGAGACCTCGCCCGACTGGCGAAGCCGCGTCACCTACCTGCAGGTGACCCCGAAAAGTCGCTCGGACATCCCCGAATATGGCGACATGTCGGATGACGTGAATCGTCTGGTCGGCGCGGTCAACGGCGAGTTCGGCGAAGCCGCCTGGACGCCGATCCGCTACGTCAACCGCTCCTACCCGCGCGACGCGCTGGCGGGGATCTTCCGGGTAGCGGCGGCGGCCTTGGTGACGCCGCTGCGCGACGGCATGAACCTCGTCGCCAAGGAGTTCGTCGCCTCGCAGGATCCGGAGAATCCAGGGGTGCTGGTCCTGTCGCAATTCGCCGGCGCCGCCGCCGAACTCGATGCCGCCCTGATCGTCAACCCGCACGAGACGGAAGGCATGGCCCAGGCGATGCGGGCCGCCCTCGAAATGCCGCTCGAAGAGCGTCAGGCACGGTTCACCTCCATGTTCGAGCGTATCGCCCGCAACGACATCGACCGCTGGGCCGAGACCTTCCTGGCGAAACTCTCCGAGACGCGGCGATCCTTCCTCATCGGACAATTGCGCTCGCTGTTCACCTGATCGCCGGTCGATCGCAGCGGCGGTGAGGGACGGCACTACCTCGGCCGTGACACGGCACGCCGTGCCCGAGGTTGCCTCGCTGGCGGTCCTCCTCCCGAAGCGGTGCTTGGGGCGCGACCGCGATCCTCGCGCAAGCATCGCCCCCTAGTGTCCTCCAAAGCGCGGCGGCTCGCCGCTCCGGCCAGAGATCTCCATGGGGAGCCCCGATGACCTTCGACGACGCCGACGATCTTCCCGACCTGCAGGCGGAGTTCCAGCCCGACACCCAACCGGACCTGCCGGCCGAGCCGCAGACCGGACTGGCCGGCCATCTCGGCGCCATCCTCGATATCCCGCTCACCGTACAGGTCGTCCTCGGCGGCACCACGATGCCGGTCGCCAACCTGATGAAACTCGGCCGCGGCGCCGTCATTCCCCTCGACCATCGCGTGGGCCAGCCGGTCGACATCGTGGTCAACGGCCGCGTGATCGCGCGGGGCGACGTGACGGTGATCGAAGGGGAAAACGACCGGCTCGGCGTCTCGCTGACCGAAATCATCGGCCGATCCGGCAAACACTGACCCCTCGGGATCGCTTCGCCATGTCGACCGCCATCACGGCCCTGAACGATCAGCGGACCCTCACCGGGCCCGAGAAGGTCGCGGCCCTCCTGCTCGCCATGGGCAAACCCCTGGCCAGTCGCCTCCTGAAACATTTCGACCCCGGCGAGCTCAAGACCATCACGCGCTCCGCCGCAGCCCTCGGCGCCGTCCCGATCTCGGCCCTCGAGACCCTGGTCGAGGAACTGGCCCAGCAATTCTCGCGCGGCGTCGACTTGCGCGGCACCGCGGCGGAGGTCGAGAGCCTGCTCGGCGGCGTGCTGCCGCCCGATCAGGTCGCCGAGATCATGTCGGACGTCCTCGGCTCATCCAATTCGTCGACATGGGTGCGGCTCTCCGGACTGCCGGAAGCGGATCTCGCCGCCTACATCGGCAAGGAGCACCCTCAGACGGCGGCGCTCATCCTGGCCCGCCTGACGCCCGAGGCCGCCGCCAAGACCCTCGCCATCCTGCCGCGCGACCTCCGCCACGCCCTGACGCGCCGCATGCTGGCCCTGCGGCCGGTCAGCGAGGCGACGATCAAGATCCTCGAGAACAAGCTGCGCGACGACCTTCTCAACGCGCCTCCCCGCGAGAGCGGATCCAACACGCAGGGCCGCGTCGCCGACATCCTCAATCGCATGGAGCCGGAGCAGGCCGAGGATGTGCTCGCCGCCATCGAGGTCTCGAAGCCGGTCGACGTCGCGGCCGTCCGCTCCAAGATGTTCAGCTTCAACGACGTGGTGAACCTGCCGCAGAAGTCGAAGAGCGTGCTCCTCGACCGGGTGACCACGGAGCAGATCACCATGGCGCTGCGCGGTACCGATGCGACCTTCCGCAATGCCGTGCTGTCCGCCATGGGGGCCCGAGCCCGGCGTCTCATCGAGAACGAACTCTCCTCCGACGCGGGATCCGCCAAGGAGATCGCCGCGGCACGCCGCATCATCGCCACCACGGTGCTCCAGCTCGCTTCGATCGGCGAACTCGAACTTCATGCCGAGAAGGCCTGAGGTGGCGGGCTGCAGGCCGCCTGAGCCTCGGCGATGAGCGAGGGCGCGGACGACGACAGCAAGACCTTCGAAGCGACCGAGAAGAAGCTCCAAGAGGCCGCCGACAAGGGCGACCTTCCCGTCTCACGGGAAGCCGCCCTGCTCGGCGCGCTCTGCGCCACCCTGGCGGTCTGTTCACTGACGCTGCGCGACGGCGCGGCGCGCCTCGCCGATACGCTGGGCCACCTGTTCGAGGATCCGGCACGCTGGCGGCTCGACAACGGTGCCGATGCGGGCGAACTCATCGGCGTGCTGATGAGCGCGGCGGCGAGTTTCGTCGTTCCGATCTTCCTGATCTTCGTCGTGGCGGGGCTGGCGGTCTCGTTCGCGCAGAACGCGCCCTCGGTCGTGCTCGACCGGATCATGCCGAAGCTGAGCAAGATCTCGCCGGCGACGGGCCTCTCGCGACTGGTCGGAAAGGCCGGGGCGGTCGAGTTTCTGAAAAGCCTCTTCAAGCTCCTCGCCATGGGACTGGTGGCAGGCCTGATCCTGCAATCGGAGCGGGCGTCGATCGCCGACATGCTCTACGTGTCGCCCTCGGTCGTCCCGGACCGGATCCTGACCCTGCTGGTCAAGCTCCTGTCGGGTGTCACGGCGGCCTTCTTCCTCGTCGCCATCGCCGACTATGCCTGGACCCGGATGAAGTGGCGCAAGCGCATGATGATGACGCGCCAGGAGGTCAAGGACGAGCACAAGCAGAACGAGGGCGACCCAGCGGTCAAGGCCAAGCGCCGGTCGCTGGCGCTCGACCGCCGCCGTCGTCGCATGATGGCCGACGTGCCGCGCGCCACTCTGGTGATCGCCAACCCGACCCATTTCGCCATCGCGCTGCGCTACAAGCGCGAAGAAGGCGGAGCACCGGTCGTCATCGCCAAGGGCCAGGACCTTCTCGCGCTGAAGATCCGCGAGATCGCCGAGGCCAACGGTATATCGGTCATCGAGAACAAGCCCCTGGCAAGGTCCATGTATGATCTTGTCGAGGTCGGGGAACTCATCCC
>JAYVMK010000087.1:0-2406 GCA_043758995.1 Lichenibacterium sp.
CGATGCCTTCACACGCTTCAGGCCCGACGAGTGCCGCAACTATCTCGCAGCCGCAGGCTACGATGCATACGACCCAGCTTGAGCGGCACCAGCTCTAGCGCTGCAACGACGAAAGTGCGACTGAACGATATTGGTCAGATCAATCATTTAATAATCGGCGCAGCGTATGGTTGGTCCATGTCCAACGCACGCCGCGAGCCACTCATCGCCGGAGCCTTTGCTTTCGGGAGGCGCTTCCGCGTTCTCGTGAGCACCCTCGGAGCCGTTCTCGTTTTCGGATCGCTCGGCTTTTCCGCAAAGACGATGCGCGATGGGGCTCGCCAAGCATCCCAGGAGGCAGTCCACGTCGCGGAACTTCGCGGCAATATCGGCCGCCTTGACGAGCGCATGGCGATGGCGGCCCGAATGGCCGCGATGTCCGGCGAGAGCAGGTGGACAGAACTTTTCGACGAGGCCGCTCCGAAATTGGACTTCGCGACCGCGGAAGCTCGAAGCATCGCTAGCGGCAGCATTCAGCAGGCCTTGGCCGAGACGATGGGCGAGGCGCACGGCAACCTCGTCGCCATCGAGCGCCGCGCCCTCACGCTCGCCGCCGGCGGCGATCTTCGATCGGCTCGCGCCCTGCTCGATGGGCCGGAGTTCGCCTACCTGCAGGAGGTCTATGCGGACGGGCTCGAAGTGTTTGCCCAGGACCTTAAGACGCTCGTCGACGTTCACGCCGCCGATCTCGACGCCCGTGCCTGGATCGAGACCGGCGCCATCGCCATGCTGGCAATCGTGCTCGTTGCAGCAGCCCTGGCGTTGAGAGGGCACTTACGGCTCCGCACTGCAATGGCGCATACTGAAGCGATCGCTGGGACGGATCTATTGACTGGTCTGCCGAACCGACGACGGTTCTGCCAGGAGTTCGAGGCGGCCCTTCTCCGGGGAAAGCAGGTCGGCCTTGACCATGCTCTGCTGCTGGTCGACCTCGACCGCTTCAAGGCTGTTAATGACGCCCACGGACATCCCACTGGCGACGAGCTTCTTCGTCTTGTGGGTGAACGACTCAGGACCGTGCTCCAACCGGACCAGCCAATTGCACGCTTCGGAGGAGATGAATTCGCGTTGTTCCTCTGCTGCAAGGCCGCGGGATCCGATGGTCCTCAGGCTGACCCAAGGGCGGTCGGGCGCCGGATTGTGGACGCGCTGTCTCTGCCCTTCGCACTGGCGGACGGGACGACGGTGAAGGTCGGAGCGAGTGTCGGTATTGGCCTGACGCAGCGGGACGACGACGGCGTCGATGGCCTCTTGCACCGCGCGGACGTCAGTCTTTACCGTGCCAAGGCGGAAGGTCGCGGCTGCGTTCGCGTCTTCGAGCCTGCCATGGATGTGCATGCTCGCGCCCTCGCACTACTTGAGAGCGATCTTCGCCGAGCTGTCGCGGCAGGCGAGATCATTCCACATTTTCAGCCCTTGGTCGATATCAAAACCGGCCGCTTACTGGGCGTCGAGATGCTGGCGCGCTGGACCCACGCAAAACGGGGATCGGTTTCCCCGGCCGAGTTCATTCCCGTGGCGGAGACCTCTGGTCTCATCGCACCGATGACGCTGAGCCTGCTACGCCAGGGATGCTACGCCGCTGTTCATTGGCCGGCGCACGTAACCCTCGCCTGCAATCTGTCACCCCTTCAACTGCACGATCCTACCCTACCTGGCACCATCGCTGCCGTGCTAACCGAAACCGGGTTCCCCGCCGACCGGCTGGAGATCGAAGTGACCGAAAGCGCACTCGTCGGCGATATCGACCTTGCGCGTCGACTGCTGAACGAGTTGAAGGCACTCGGCGTGCGCCTCGCGCTAGACGATTTCGGCACTGGATACGCCAGCCTGCGCCACCTTAAGCTTCTCCCATTCGACAAGCTCAAGATCGATCAGAGCTTCGTAGCCGGGATGCTGCATGATCGGGAAAGCGCCAAGATCGTTTCCGCCGTCATAGGGCTGGGACACAGCCTCGGTCTGACCACTGTTGCCGAGGGGGTAGAAACCGTAGAAGTGGCTGCGCTCCTCGAAGAACTTGGCTGCGACATCGGACAGGGATGGCTCTTCGGCCGGCCCGTGCCGGGGGACCAGATAGACGCGATGCTGACTTACCCGCGTGAGCCCAAATTACCCAAGCTGGTGATGGTCGTCTAAGCCTCGTTCATCATCCCTTGATAGCGTCACCGTGTCCCTCTTTCTGATCCATATTGTTCCTCGAAGCGGAGCGAGATCGCCGGCGAGCGTAGCTCAAAGCATTACAGCAGCGTAGGATTTTGGGTGCTGACAAACTTCATGACGCCGGTTCCCACGGCGGCGAGCTTCGACGCCCTGAACGCCATGCTGGCGGATCGTTGCCGCGCGCGGCAGGACGAACACGCCGGCCGG
>JAYVMK010000088.1:0-10134 GCA_043758995.1 Lichenibacterium sp.
CCTTCACGATCGGGATCAGGGCGGCGATGTCGTAGGGCTTCAGGCCGCTCTCGATGACGAGGTCGACGTGGCCCGCCGCCACCATACAGTAGCTGTAGCAGTCGCCACCAAAGCGGGTGAGCTTGGTCTGTGCCGCCAAAGCATCGAAGCGAGCGCGTTCGCCGCCGTCCAGCAGCAAGGGGCTTGTTGTCATCACGGTGGCCTCGGCCAGCGTCGCGCAGTCGCGGACCCGCAGGTGATGCGCGATCTCGGTGCCATGGGCGTTGCGGCCCGACCATGTGGCGCGGGCATTGTCGCCGAAGAATTTTTCGCGCGTGAAGGGCTGGTGCATCATGCCGTAGACCGGCACGCCGTTATGCTCGAGCGCGACCAGCGTTCCCCAGGTCGGGAAGCCCGAGATGAAGCTCTTGGTCCCGTCGATCGGGTCGAGCACCCAGACATATTCGGCTTCGGGCTGATGGTCGTCGAATTCCTCGCCCACGATGCCATGGGCCGGAAAGGTCGACAGGATGAGTCTTCGCATCGCGTTCTCGGCGGCGCGGTCGGCCTCGGTCACGGGGTCGAACTGCCCGCGACCGCCCTTGTCCTGAGCCTGCAGCGCCGTACGGAAGAACGGCATGATGGCCTCGCCCGCGACCTGGGCGAGTTCGGCCACGAAAGGTTCGAAATCGACGATTGTCATCGGGCCTCCGCGGCAGGCGAACGCAGGCCGGAGCGGCCCGCGGTGCGCGGCGACCTCATAGCATCCAGGCGGGGCAGGCTCCAGGGCGTTCGGGCAGGACGGCTTCGCTTACTCGGCGGCGATGCGCTCGGCTCCGCCGCTATCCACCGCCACATCGGAGATGGCCGCCACCACGGCGTGGAGATGGCGAGACAGGGTGTCGAAACCGGGACCGCGCGTGATGCTCCGCTCGTCCATGTAGAGCCCGCGATTGATCTCGATCTGAATGGCGTGGAAGCCCGCGGCGGGCCGGCCATAATGTTCGGTGATGAAGCCGCCAGCGTAGGGCTTATTGCGTTCGACCAGATAGCCGAAGCGTTTGAGTTCGCCTTCGGCGACATCGACGAAATGGCGGGCGCAACTCGTGCCATAGCGATCGCCGAGCACGAAATCCGCCTTGGTCCTCTCGTCTCGCCACGTCGTCGGATCGGCCGTGCCGGTGATCGAGGAGGACGGCATCGAATGGCAGTCGACCAGCACGGCAAGCCCGAACCGACGCAAAGCACTGTTCAGCAGCCCCTCGAGCGCCGCGTGATAGGGCTTGTGCAGATCGTCGATGCGGCGAAGCCCCTCCTCCACGCTCATGCGCTTCGCATAGATTTCCTGGCTGTCGCCGACGACCCGCGCGATCGTCCCGAGCCCACCGGCAACGCGGGCCGAGCGGGTGTTGACATAGGCCGGAAGACGGCCGTCGAACATGCGGGGGTCGAGTTCGTAGGGTTCGCGATTGAGATCGAGAAATGCGCGCGGGAAATGCGCCCGCAGCAGCGGTACGCCGAGCGATACGGCCGGCTCGAACAGATCATCCACGAAAGCGTCTTCCGAGCGGCGAAGCGCCGATGCATCGAGTCTGGCGCTGCGCAGGAAACGACGGGGATAGACCCGGCCAGAATGCGGAGACGACAGGACGACGGCGCTGGTCACCGCCGGCGGCTCGACGATGTCGAAGGGCGGGTCGAAGTCCGGCCCGTCCGGAGTCTCGCCCTCGTCCCCACCCAGCCGAGCCATCCGCCGCCCTCGTCCAATCGGTGCCGCCCGGATCCACTGTGCCGAAGGCCGGAGGCCCTGTCCACGATGGAGGTCGTGGGCAAGCTATGCACAGGGGCGCGGCAGGACGCCGCCGCACGTCGTCGGATGGCGCGGCGAGTTGACGCCTTCTTCACGTCCGGATGCGAGGCTGATCGGAGCGACCGTGACAGGGATTGTACCATCCTATAATCCAGGGTGGACGTTTTACTGATCGTTAACCCCTCGACCGGCTTATGGTTAACGCCGCGACAAGGGCCTTTGGGGAAGTCGAGGAAGGAATGATGGACGCAGACGCCGATCAGGCCACGAAGATCCTGCTGGCCGAGGACGACAACGACATGCGTCGTTTCCTCGTCAAGGCGCTGCAGAATGCAGGCTATGTCGTCACGTCCTTCGACAACGGTCTCGCCGCCTACCATCGCCTGCGCGAGGAGCCCTTCGAGCTCCTGCTGACCGACATCGTCATGCCCGAGATGGACGGCATCGAACTCGCGCGCCGCGCGACCGAACTCGATCCCGATATCAAGGTCATGTTCATCACGGGTTTCGCCGCCGTCGCCCTGAACCCAGACAACAACGCGCCGCGGGAAGCCAAGATCCTGTCGAAGCCCTTCCACCTGAAGGATCTCGTCGGCGAAGTTCAGCGGCTGCTCGCCGCCTGACGCTTCCAGCTTTCATGCACATCGCGCCATAGGGGTCGCACCCTTCTTGCCTTAGGAAGGAGGGGCGTCTCGCCGCGACGTTCGTTCGTCTCTGCGCAGGTTAAGACCGGCGGTGTTCCTGACTCGGCGGAGCCTCGGCCCGGACCTACCCGCCTCTTATTCGCCGCTGAGCCGCCTCGACGATGTCCTCGGCTCGCTCCTGCGGCCGAGGAACAGACCGGCCTTCTTCGCCACGCAGGCGCGTGCCTTTGTCGCCGACCGGGCGGCGACTTGCACTTGTGTTGGCCTGCGTCATGGCGGCGATCAGCCGGGCGGCGGTGCGACGCGGCATGCCACTGACCAGCGCCGTCAGATGGCGAACCGCCATGACGGAATGGCCGATCGCCGGCCCGCTGAGGATGAAGACGCGCGCTGCCAACTCCGTCGAGGCTCCGATGGCGGCGAGCGCCAGGGCGAGAGGCTCGCCCTTCGGGTCGTCGATCAACCGCCAGGCATCGTCGAGGCGAATGTTGAGTGCCAGGGCGAGTGCTTCGTCGAAGCCGTCCCGGTCCGGTGCCATCACGGCCCGCTCCACGCGGGCCAAGGCGACGGTCTCGCTGTTCGTCAACCGCACGCGTTCGATGGCGGGCCCGAGGTCCTCGCGCCGTGCCGCCAGGATGATGGCTCCGCGCTGCGCGCTGTCGGCCACGAGAAAGAGAGGAGCCCTCTCGGCCTGAAAGCCCTCGCGACGCAGCAACGCGCGTCCGAGGACGTCATTGCCTCGAGCGCGGCGGACGAGATAGCGGAACGCTTCGAGACCGACGGGTGCCCCTGCATTGGCGGCCACGGCGACCATAACCTCGGGCTCGGGGCGGTCGACGAGACATGCCACAATGTCGGGTGACAGGTCGGGGCGGCCTGCGACGGCCACCGCCATGGCGGTGGTGCCCCATTCGGCGGCTCGCAGCAGGATGGCGGCCTCGATTTCGGCACCGGCCAGCACCGAGGCCGCCATGTCGCCGCCCTCCGCCAGAAATCGATCGATCAGGCGCTTCGGCGTGGCCGGATGACCTGCCAGCTTGTCGGCGACCGCACGGCGAACCTCCTCGTCGGATTCGCCGAGTAGCCGCTCGATCATGTCCTCGAATTGGAGGATGTCCGCCGGAGAGTGATGGAGACGGCGTGTGAACATGTCGACGAGGACACGCAGCAGGACCGGGCGAATATCGACATCCGGGGTCCGACCCAACCGGACGAGCCGCTCCAGCGAGCCGCGAAGGTCGTCGTCCCGATCCATACGCGAAACCTTTAAATCGAAGATTGATGCTTTCTGTATCTCTAGCGGCGGTTCGTTGACACGGCGTTAACCTTCCTTCGGCTCTATCGGTCACAGAGGCCGGAACAGAGTTCCAAGCGCCCTCATGCGCCGATGGGCGCGGGCCTTGAACTCGACGTTCCGCGTCGGAGCGAGGCCGAACACGGTGTCGGAGGCTCCGGATCCTCCCGGACCATGTGACCGCTTCGTTCGAGGACAGCCGCATGCAAAATATCGTCAGCCTAGAATCCGACCGACCCCGGCCATCGCGTACCTTCGACGTGCCGCGGGAGGGAGCGCGCATCCTCTTCTTCACGGGCGTGCGCTACTGCAGAGACGAGGAGGACGAAGCCTCGCCCCCGTCCGCAACCGCCTACCGTGGTTCCTCGGCGTCGACCTCGTCCCTCTCAGACCGGCCGCTCGACGTGGCAGCTCATTGACGTCAGATCCCGCTCGGCGCGCGCATAGCCGCCCACCCGTGGCACGACATCGAACGTAACGAAACCAAGGCTTTCGGGCGCCACCACGCGTACGTCTCTCACCGGCGTATCGGCGCTCTCACGAGCCTCCGCGGCGGCTCGTTGCGCGGCGGTCATCACCACGAATTCGAGTTTGCCGTCGTTCGCAGCGCGATCGGTTAAGCCGTAGAACGTCACGCCCGTCCGCGCGTGCAGCGCAAGAGCGAGGAATCCCTCGTCGTCGAGCGGCGCCAGAACCCGCACCGGACCATTGTCGAGATCGTAGCGGCAGACTGCGGTGGCCACCGACGGGTCGCGTCCCGGCACGGGGTCGCCCGGGGCAGCGGCTCGCGGCAGGATCTTGACGCCGCCTTGGGGCGCGAAGGCCGCCAGCCGCGCATAGACGTCACCGGGCGCGACCCGCGGCATCAGCAACAGCGACACGATGTGAACGATGCCCGCCACTGCCACGACGGCGAGGAGCAAGGCAAAGGCGGCGATGCTTCTCTGGTTCATTTAACCGCTTCCGAAGTCGTACCGGCTGCCGAACAGGCCTGGCGCGTGATCGTGGGGAGCGTGGCCGCCGCGACCTCGTTGGCATTGCCGGCGAGCGGCGTGTCGTAGAGCCGGAGCGACAGGGTGAGGGTTCCTTCCCCCGCGACGGGCAGCCAGTTGCCCGGGCGAGCCGTCGGGGCAATCGCGATGGCGAAACGGCCATCGAGATCACGCACCACATCCGTGGATGTGAACGCCGAGCGGTGGGCCGGGTCGTCCATGATGTTTCCGTCCGCCCCGCTGGCCGTCAGGGTCCAGAGTCGGGCGGACGGCGAGATCCCGGAGAGGCGATAGACGCAGTTGCGAACCAAGCGATAGCCGGTGTCGTCGGTCGTCGCCGTGAAGGTCAACCCCTCGTTGGCGGCCAAGGGCAGTCTCCCGCTGCGGGCCAGGTCGGCGCGAGCGTAAGGGTCGATCGCAACCGTACCCACCTGAGGGCGCGCCATCCAGGGCCCGACCGCGACTGCGCCGGGGTCCAAGCCTCGCGACACGACGAGTTCGGTGACCCCCAACCCCAGCGCTGTGCCGAGAACACCGATGGCAACGGCGCCGCCGCCGGGAACGCGCGAGCGGCCCCGACGCGCGGCGGGATCGGGGTCTTCTGCGGCCACCCCACTCCATTTCGGAATCAGATTCATGGGGTTCAGCGTGCGGAGACGACTCCAATTGATAGGATAGGCGCTCGGCCGAGAGAGAGCGAGATTGTCCGTTCCCCCTGCCGAAACACCAACCGGGTCCTGCCCGCCGCTGCCGAGCTGCGCCGAAGCCTGTCGGGATGTGGGGCCCATGGGCATCGCGTCAGGGCGTCGGCAAGGCTGTGGCAGCTGACGCGTCGGACGCGAAAGCCTTGCTGGCCAGCCGCGGCCCGTCGACGATCGCCACAAGGTCGGCGATAGATCCGATCGCGGAGGCGGAGCGCGGCGACAGCGTCGACCGATTGTTGCCCGCGGGCTGCGTGCCGCCCGACAGCGGCGCCGCGCTGGCAACCGCCTGGCCCGTCGGACCCAGGCCGAAGGGTAGCCGTGCCTCGATCCCCGCTTGGGCGAATTCCATCACGTCATGCCAGGTCGAGGCCGGCAGCGTTCCCCCGGTGACCTTGTTCATGGGGGAATAGTCGTCGTTGCCGAACCAGACGGCCGCGACGTAATTGCCGGTGAAGCCGCAAAACCAGGCATCGCGCGATTCATTGGTGGTGCCGGTCTTGCCCACCGCGACGGCATCATCGAGCCTCGCGGCGCGGCCCGTACCATCCGTCACGACCTTGGCCAGCATCGTGTTCAATGTCGCGACATCGGACGCCGGCGCGACCTGCTTCGGCTGGGGCACATCGCGATCATGGCGGTACACGAGGTCGCCGTGGCCGTCGCGAATGTCGACCGCCGCATAGGGAACCACACGCTTGCCGCCGTTGGCGAAACCCGCATAGGCGGTCGCCATGTCGATCACGGTGACGACATCGGCGCCGATGGGCAGCGAGACCGTGTCCTCGAGCGGTGTCGAGATACCGAGACTGCGGGCCGTGGCGATGATCTTGGCGCGCCCGGCTTTGGGCGAGCCATTGCCGATGGCGATCGACAGCTTGATCGCCACCGTGTTCAGCGAATGCGCCAGAGCGGCCCAGAGGGGCAGCGTGCCCATCTGTTCGCCCTCGTAATTGCGCACGCAATAATCGCCGATACACACAGGCGAGTCCGTCACCATCGTGTTCGGCTTGAACTTGCCCGTCTCCAGCGCCGTCAAATAGACGAACGGCTTGAAGGACGAGCCGGGCTGGCGTTGGGCCACGGTGGCGCGGTTGAACTGACTGGCGCCGTAATCGCGCCCGCCCACGATGGTGCGCACGGCGCCGTCGGGCTCCATCAGAACGAGGGCGCTCTGTTTGGCGTGATAGCTCGGCCCCTTTTCCCGGAGTTGATCCTCGATGACGGCTTCGCTATGGGCCTGGATGGCGGAATCGAGCGCCGTGCGGACCGTCAGGACGCGGTTCGAGCCGAGCTTGCCCGCATCGGCGAGCTTGCGAACCTCGTCGTAGGCGTAGTCGAGATACCAATCGGGCGCGACGTCGCGGGTGCGATCGACCGGGGTCGCTGGGTTGCGGCGGGCCGGAAAGACCTGACCCTCGGTCATGTAGCCGGCGTCGACGAGATTGGAGAGGACATCACCGGCTCGGGCGCGTGCGGCCGGTAGGTTGATGTGGGGCGCGTATTTGGTGGGCGCCTTAAAGAGACCCGCCAGCATGGCGGCTTCGGCCAGCGACACGTCACGCGCCGACTTTCCGAAGTAGAACTCGGAGGCCGCCTGCACTCCGAAGGTTCCGCCGCCCATGTAGACCCGGTCGAGATAGGTCTGCAGGATCTCGTGCTTCGTCATATGATGCTCGAGCCAGAGTGCCAAATAGGCCTCGATGATCTTGCGACCAAAGGTCCGCTCGTTCGACAGGAACAGGTTCTTGGCGAGCTGCTGGGTCAGCGACGATCCGCCCTGCACGACGCCCGACGCATTGGCATTGACGGTGACGGCCCGCAATGTGCCGATCACGTCGATACCGAAATGGTCGAAGAAGCGCCGATCCTCCGTCGCCAGAACGGCGTGGATCAGATAGGGCGGCATCTGGTCGATCGGGACGCTGTCGTCGTGCAGGATGCCGCGGCGCCCCACTTCGGCTCCGGTCCGGTCGAGAAAGGTGACGGCGAGATCCTGCTTCTTCAGCCAGTCCTCCGAGGTGAGGTGAAAGGCCGGGAGCGCCAGCGCAACCGCCAGAACCGCTCCGCCGAGGCCCAACGTCAGCCCCTCGCAACAGAGCTCCACCATCCAGCGGCGCCAGCCAGAGACCGCGAACCGCTCCATGAAGATCGCGTAATCGACGTAGGCCTGTGCGACGCCGCGACCACGGTCGAAGACGAAACTGTCGAACCAGCCATCGACCGCCAGCATGGCCCGTCGGACCCGCGCCCCTACCCCGTCGACGCCTCGCACCACGCAATGCTCCTGCCTCGACGGACGACGCCCCGCCACCTACCGTCGCGCCGCACCCTTGACGTCGTGGGTGTCGAAGCGCAACTCCGGGATCGGGTCGCCGGATCCTCCGGCTCATGCCATCCCGGCCCCGCTTCCCGACGCGAGCGCGATGACCGAACCCTTCTGGCGTAGACCTTTATCGTCCTTAACCGTGACTGAATGGGAAAGCCTCTGCGACGGCTGTGGCCGCTGCTGCCTGGTCAAACTCGAGGACGAGGATACGGGCCGGGTCCTCTACACCGACGTCGCTTGCACTCTATACGATCGCAGCGCCTGCCGCTGCGCCGATTATCCCGGACGTCAGAGCCGCGTCCCCGATTGCGTGAAGCTGACGCCCGAAGCCGTGGCTGAGATCGCCTGGCTGCCGCCGACCTGCGCCTATCGCCTCGTGGCCCAGGGACAGGATCTCGCCTGGTGGCATCATCTCGTTTCGGGCAGCCGCGACACCGTGCACGAGGCAGGGATCGGGGTCAGGGGCAAGATCAAGGACTCCGAAGACGATGTGCCGGTCGAGGATCTCCCGGATCGAATCGTGACCTGGCCCGACCGTTGGCCGAAGCGGGCCAAACGGCCGCGCTAGATCCTCGGAACGGCAAATCCTGCGATGACGGCCCGATGGAGACAGGCTCTATCGTGCTGCGGCTGCCCGGATCCAGTCCTGGTAGGGCGCGAGCCACAGCGCCTGAGTGAGTGCGCCACATTTACGCGTACCGACGCCGGCCGACCAGAGCGTCAGCGCCGCGACGGCATCGGAGGTGTCGAGCATGGGGCCGCCGGAATCGCCCGTGCAGGCGCCCGCACCTTGGTGTTTTGAATCCTCGGCCCAGAGCAGAACGTCGGACAAGGGTGCACGTACCGAGAGCGTGGCTTCGCGGAGCCGGCCGGAACTCGCCGGCTCGCCCTCGCGGCCGAGCCCAAATCCCGCGACCGTGAATCTGTCGCCGACTTGAGCGCTGCCCTGGGTCGACAGCGTCGCCGGCCGGAACCGCTCGGGCAAAGGGTCGGCCAGGGTCACGATCGCGAGATCGATCGAGCGCTCACGCCGCGCGATAGCGTCGGCTCGGTAGCCCGGATGCCGGATCACGCCGGACACAGGCAGCAGCACCGGCGCGCCGGCTTCATCCTTGAAGTGAATGCGGACTTCAGCGTCCGGCGGCACGCAATGGGCGGCCGTCAACACCGCGTGAGGGCTGACGACGATGCCCGTGCAAAAACCCGCGGCAGGGCCGTGCCGCTGCAGCACCATGACGAGGCTCGACGCCACCGGGTCGGATGCCTCCTGCGATGGGCCGACCACCGCCGAGGCCGGCGCGATGGCAGACAAAGCCGCCGACAGGACGATCCCGCACAAAACGAAGAATTTCGCCGCTTTGCTGGATGCACGAGCCACTGCGAGCGACTTCGTCAATGGAGGAAGATTCTCAACGTCATCGCCACCAGAAAGGCCAGCCCGAACCCCATCATCCATTTCAGGAGTCCGATCTCGCCTTCAATCTTCGTCATGCTGATTTTCAGTGCCGTGACATCAGACTTCACGGCGACCATGTCTCTTTTCAATTCTATCACGTCTGATCTGAGACCACTCACGTCGACCTTGAGCTCTGAAACGTCCTCCTTCAGAACATGTATGTCATTCTTCAGTGTCGCAACATCGACCTTTAGCGCAGAGACATCGGCCTTCAGGACAGAGACATCGGCTTTCAGGACAGAGACGTCGGCCTTCAGCACAAAGACGTCGTTCTTTACAGCCGAGAGATCCGCCCTGAGGCTTGATCCATCGGCTTTGATCGTCGCGATATCGCTTTTGACCGCTGCCGCATCGGCGAGCTGTGGGGCCGAAGCGGACGCGATCTCGCTGGTCAATGCGCGCGCAAGCGAAGCCGCGGCCCGGAGAGCCTTGTCCTCCGGCACGTCTATGGCCCTGAAGGCCTCGAACACTTCAGCCTGCATGGCGCTCATGACCGCTCCCGGCGTGCCCTCGATATACTATGCAGAGTTCGCCAATGTGACCAGCCTCCCCAAGGAGGCCAGATCCCGACGGTTCCGCGACAGAGGCCGTCGCGGAGCCGGCAGACGTCCCAACGCCGCCCGCACAAGCTCCATCCGACGTCGACCGTCGCGACCGACCAACTCGATCGCGATTGCTCTGATCGACATCCTCAGCCCGTTAACGGTGGACCGGCAGAGAGGTCAGGGCGACAGGTCGGCTGAATCAACGAGGTACAGGCCGTGGCAGCGTTTCCCGAACACGCGAGAGTTGTGATCATCGGCCTTGGCGGCATCGTGGGGGCGTCGGTGGCGCATCACCTGGTCGCGCGGGGCTGGGACGACATCGTCGGGATCGACAAGTCCGGCATCCCGACCGACATCGGGTCGACCGCCCATGCATCCGACTTC
>JAYVMK010000089.1:0-4157 GCA_043758995.1 Lichenibacterium sp.
GTCGACACGGCCGGCTCAGAGCCTGTCCTGAGCTTGTCGAAGGGACGGGGCGACCGGAGAACGGTCGACGGGTTCTGGTGTCAGGCCGGGGTTAAAGACGCTCTCGGTTCGAAGCGTTGCAAGGCGCACAGCTGAAGCCTCGTGCGACGCCTCGGGCTCACGACGACTCGCTGTCGAGCAAGCCATCGGCGGGCATCTCGCGTACGCTCCCCAACCAATGCGACATCGGCAGCCGGAGCCTGCACTGCAGTCCCGTGGGGGTGAAATCCAGCGTACCCGTTCCACCGAGCTGATGCGGTACGGCCCGCTCGATCACCTCGGAGCCGAAACCGAAACGATCCCGTGAGGACGTCACGCCTTCACCGCTCTCGATCCAGTCTAGTGCAAGGCAGGGTTGACCACCGTCTCCCGCCTCGATGGTCCATGTGACGGCAAGGCACCCGTCCGGAACGCCGAGCGCGCCGAACTTGAGCGCGTTCGTGGCGAGTTCGTGAAAGGCAAGAGCCAGGGCCCCAGCCGCGGTGGGCTGCATCAGGATCGTGGGTCCTTCGATGGAGAGCCGCTGGTTCAAGGTGACGGAGTAGACCCTGAGTTCATCGGCGATGATCGAGTGAAGGCCGACGCCGTCGACGACGCTGTTGGCGATGGTGTTCTGGATCCGGAGAATCGTGTCGAGCCGGCCGTCCAGGTGCGCTGCGTAGTCTTCGACGGTTTCGCTGGTCTCGGCCGACCGCCGGACCACGTCGCGCAGCATCGCGAGCGTGTTACGGGTCTGGTGGCGCAGGCCTGTGGTCGACCCGTGCTGATCGAGAAGACGCCGCAGACGGGCGTTTTCGTGTTCAAGGGCCTGAACCCGACCGGAAACCTCGTCATCGTGCATGGATCGGCCCAGACCTATGATGTGGATCCTAACGGATGTGACCCATGATTGGCTGCACGACCACCGGGCGAGCTGCGGTGGAGGTAGGCCGGATCGAACATGGCGAGTTCGGCCAGGGCCTCCCTGTCCAGGATTGTGAGGCGCTTGGCTCGAAGTCCGATCAGTCGTCTCCCACGCAGTTCCTGCAGGCTCCGGTTGACGTGCACGGTCGACAGCCCCAACGCGTCGGCGAGATCGGTCTGCGTCATGGGGAGGTCGCAGTCAGGCCCATTCGTGAGGCCACGGGCGCCCAAACGCGCCGATATTTCGCAAAACAGATGCGCCAACCGCTCGACGGCCGTTCGTCGACCGAGGCTGACGGTCCACTCGCGCTGGATCTCGACGGTTTCCATGATGTGCCACCACAAAGCCTCGGCGAGTTCCGGGCCGCTCGCGGTCAGGTCGCGGATGGCCTGCGCTGGAACCTTGGCCAAAGTGACGGGGGTGAGGGTCCCGAGTGAGTGGTCCATGGTCGGCAGCAGGAACACGTAGGGGTCGCACATGTCGCCGGGCAGCAGCAGGGCGATGATCTGGCGTCGTCCGTCGGGGAGAATCTTGTAGCGGCACGCCCAGCCGCTCAGAACGATGTTGACGAATTCAGGCTCGTCACCCTCGTCGATGATGTTCTCGTGAGGTCCAAGGTGCCGGACCCGGTCGGTCAGGCCAAGCAGAACCCGACGTTCCTCGTCCGACAGGCCTACGAGGCTTTCCAGCTTACGAATGAACGGGTTCATTGTGCGACGGCGCCCCCCGATAGAGGGGTAGAACAGTGCTGCCGTGGTGGCGCCAACATATGATAAAGCCACCGCACCATACATGGTTGTCGGCTGTGTTTGCCGAACACGTCGCTTTCTTCGTCGGCTGCCTCGGATCTGCTGGCCCGTCTTGGCGTCGCCCTTACGTTCCGCCGTGCAACGGCTCGGCCAGTCCGATCGGGTTCAGACCCGAAGGCAGGCTAACTTCCTTTGACGAAGGCCGCGACCTCCGCATGAGTGGCGAACCAGACGTCGCCCTTGGATTTGGCGTGCCGGATGACCTCGTCGAGGATCCAGATGCGCGAGCGCGGCGTGATGATATGCGGGTGCATGGTCAGCTGAAACAGGCCGCCGGCCTCGTAGGCGGCATCGAACTCGCGCAGGAAGATGTCGAGGACGTCCTTCGGCGGCGTGTAGGGCCGGAGCGACTGGAAGCGGTGCATCATGAAATAGACGGCATCGTCGCGGATCCATTCCACCGGTACCTCGACGATGCCGGTCGACACCCCTTCGAGGAGCAGGTCGTAGCAGTCCTCGTCGGCCATCAGCGATGAATCGTAGAGCAACCCGAGCTCGGTCTCGATCCGCAGCGTGTTGGGGCTGAAGTCCCAGGAAGGGGTGCGCAGTCCCACCGGGCGGACGCCCGTGATGCTCTCGAGCGTATCGGTCGATCGGAACATGAGGTCGCGCTCGACCTCGTAGGGCAGGACCGAGTTCAGCTCGTGAATCCAGCCGTGGATGCCGATCTCGTGCCCTTCCGCCACGACGCGCCGCTGTTCCTCGGGATGCAGCAGCGCCGCCACGGCCGGGACGTAGAAGCTCGCCTTGACGTCGTAGCGCTTCAACATGTCGAGCAGGCGCGGCACGCCTACGCGGTTGCCATACTGCCCCCAGGCCATGCGGCCGATGGACTTGCCACCTTCGCGCAACTCGTTGGTCTCGTGGTCGGAATCGAAGGAGAGCGCGACGGCGCAACGCGCTCCGTCCTTCCAGCGGCTCGGCGCCAGTCGCTTGCCGGCCCGCACTTGGCCGACAAGACGGCGCCACTGCGCCTCTTCCCATTGCCAGGGCTCGCCCGGAACATGTGCAGCGTCGGTCATGGCAGGCTCGCTTTGCAGGTGAGGGTCGGAGCGCCGGCGCGTCAGCGCCCGCCGTCGACCGAGAGGATCTGGCCGTTGACGAAACTCGCGAGATCGGAGGCGAAGAACATCACCGCCTTGGCGATCTCGTCGGCGGTGCCGAGCCGCTTCAACGCTATGGACTCGACCAACTGCTGCTGGCGCTCCGCCCCGTAGGACTGCCATTGCCGCTCTGTGGCCGGATTGGTGCGGACGAAGCCCGGCGCCACGCTGTTGACGCGGATTCCGAAGGGACCGAGTTCGTGGGCCAGTTGCCGGGTCAGGCCGAGTACGGCGTGTTTCGCCGAGCAATAGCTCTGGATGCCGGTCAGCGAGGCCTGCAGTGCCGCGCCGGACGTGATGGTGACGATGGCGCCGGAGCCCGCCCGCTTCATGGCCGACGCGGCGGCGCGGCAGAGCGCGAAGGTCGAGCCGAGGTTGACCGCGATGACGCGGTCCCAATCGGCGTCGCCGACCTCCTCGATGGGACGATCGGTCTGGCCCGCCACACCGCCGGCGTTGCAGACCAGCACGTCGACGGCCCGGCCGGCCCGATCCTCCACCGAAGCGATCCAGGCCGCCGCAGCGGCGCGATCCGTGAGATCGACCTGCGACAGGGCGATGCGCGGATCGATGTCGGGCGAAACCTGGATGTCGCAGCCGTAGACGGCGGCACCGGCTTCCGCGAACCGGTCCGCGATCCTGCGACCGAAGCCGATGGCGGCGCCGCTGACCGCCACAACACGGCCGCTGAAATCGAGCGGCGAGGCCGTGGCCGGGACGTCAGTGGAGGTCGTCATGGGCGGTCTCTCGCAAGGTGGCGATGACGATCAAGGACACGATCGCGGCGACGATGAGGTAGAAGGTGGGAGAGATCGGCGAACCCGTGGCGCCGATCAGCCAGGTGGCGATGAAGGGCGCGAAGCCTCCGAAAATGCAGGTCGCGAGACTATAGCCGGTCGACATCCAGGTCGAGCGCGAGGCGGTCGGAAAGATTTCCGCGATGGCCGCCGGGCCAGGCTCCGAGAACATGGCGATCATCACGCCGAATAGAACCTGGATCGCCATGATGCCGAGGAGCGAGGCGCCTCCCAGCATGAGGGCGAAGAGCGGATAGGTCAGGAGCGCGAAAGCCGCGCAGCAGCCCAGCAGCAGCGGCTTGCGGCCGATCCGGTCCGACCACAATCCCATCAGCGGCACGGCGACGACCAGCACCACGAGGCCGAGCGTGTTCGACCATAGGGCCGCACTGCGCGACAGGCCCGCGTATTTCTGGGTGAAGGTCGGCATGTAGTAGAGGATGACGTAATAGGACACGGTCCAGAGGATCGTGAAGCCGAAGGCCTTGACGGCCAGGATCCAGCC
>JAYVMK010000090.1:0-9499 GCA_043758995.1 Lichenibacterium sp.
GGGTTTCAACGACGCTCTCTGGAGAACAGGTCCATGAACGAATGGTCCGTCAAGGGAAGAGGCGACGAGGTCACCGTGGTCAGCCCGGTGGGCGACATCTACCCCTTCGTCATCACATCGGTGCGGGATCTGCGCCTGAAGCTGCACCACCGCCCGGACTGGTGCGGCGGGCGCGAGCCGGACGATGCCGCGCTCAAGATCTACGCCGCGCACGGGGTCGCGGCGCGCTGGACCATGGACACGTTCGGCTCCGCCATCGGCTGATCCGCGTCGGTGCGGGTCCCGCCGATTTTGCCGCGCGTCCGCGACCTGATCCTTCGCTGACCGAACGTCCCGACCAGCGCGTCATCGCTGATGTCGAGGGGAGCTCCCTCCGCGGTCGTTCACACATCCTCAATCGTGATCAGGCGGATATCGAGCTCGAAAGGTTCAATGTCTCGCCTGTGGCAGTTTTAGATTGCTCTGATAGGTCAAAATTAACGTGTTTCTCCTGTCTTGATTGATGTCATGCCCGTGTTCGTCGGGTGAACCGATCCAGCAGGAGCCTAGCGTGAGTGATACCAGGGTGGGCAGCAATGAGGCCACCCGCCTCGATGCGCTTCAGCGGCTCAATCTTCTGGACACGCCGCCGAGCGAAAGCTTCGACCGTATCACCCGTCTGGCGAGCCAATTATTCAATCTTCCCGTCGCAGCCGTATCTTTGACGGATAGCGATAGACAATGGTTCAAGTCGCGGGTGGGGATGGACTACGAGACCATCCCTCGCGACAAGGCGATTTGTTCGCAGGTGGCCAACACCTGCGACACGATCGTGATCGAAGACCTTCAGGCCGACCCCAACTACGACACCAACGGCTTCTTGGTCCGGTCCGGTCTGCGCTTCTACGCTGGTGCGCCACTCGTGACGCGGGATGGGTATGGCCTCGGGGCTTTGTGCGTGCTTGGCACGGCGCCCCGGGTTGCGACAGACGCAGAGTTGGGGGCCCTACGCGATCTCGCCGCCATGGTGATGGCGCAGATCGAATTGCAACATGCCTTCGGACGGCTCGACCCGATTAGCGGCCTTCCCAACCGCACTCAGTTCATCGAAGATCTCGGCGATCTTGCCAGGGACGGCGGGGCCGGGAAGCCACGGGTCGTCGGGCTGCTCGATCTGCTGGGCTTCGATCAGTTCAACCATGCCATGCGGGTCATGGGTCCGACGGTGATCGACGAAATGGTCGCGACCAGCGCCCGGAACTTCCAGGCTCTGATCGGACCGCATCGCAAGGCCTATCACGTCGGCACGACGCAACTGGCATCCTTGGTCCCGGAAGCCATGGACGAAATCTCCTATCTCGAAATGCTGACCCAGCTCAGCGACCCCATCCGAAAGCTCGGCGGTCCCCTGTCGATCGGCACCGCGGTCGTCGGGGTCGCCCCCTTCACCCAGGGTGAGGTCTCGCCCACCGACGTGCTGCGCATGGCGCAAGGCGCAGCCCAAGATGCGCGAGCCTCCGGCAAGCTGTTCCATGTGCATTCGAGCGGGTTCGATACGGCCTTCCAGCGCAGTTTTACGCTGCTGCGTGACTTCGAGGCTGCTCTGCAGTCGCCGTCGGAGTTCCGACTGGTCTACCAGCCCCGCATCGACCTGGCCTCCGGCGAATGCGTCTGCGTCGAGGCTCTGATGCGTTGGGAACACCCCTATCTCGGTCCGGTCTCGCCCGGTGAGTTCATCCCGCTCGTAGAGCGGACGTCTCTGGCGACCGGCTTGACGGCCTGGGCGTTGGAGACGGCCGTGGCTCAACTGGCTCGCTGGCGCGAGGCGGGGATCGCCGTCATGATGTCGGTGAACATCTCCTCGGCCAACCTGCACGAGCCCGATTTCGCCGGTACGGTGCAGCGCATCCTGGCCCGCCATCGGGTCCCCTCGGCCCTGGTCGAGCTCGAAGTCACCGAAACCGCGGTGATGAGCGATGCCGAGCGCTCGCTCACTCAGATGAAGGAACTCGCCGCATCCGGTGTCCGGCTGGCCATCGACGATTTCGGCACGGGCTACAGCAGCCTGGCGTACCTCCAGCGCCTGCCCGTTCAGGTCGTGAAGATCGACCGGTCGTTCATGAGCGACGTCGACAAGGATCCGCGCCAGTTCTCGCTCGTCACAATGATGATCGCCATGGCGAAACATCTCGGTCATCGCGTGGTCGCGGAGGGCATCGAGACGCAGGGCGCGCTCGATCAGCTGCGCTCGGCCGACTGCGACGAAGTCCAGGGCTACCTCATCTCCCGGCCGCTCGAGGTCGCGGCCTTCGAAGACTGGCTGCGTCAAAGACAGGCGGGATCCCCCGTGAAGGCGACCGCGGCGTGACCTTCCCGGGCCGGCGGCAACCATCTGCGGTTTCGCGCATCTTCGCTCAGTGACGACGGCCGAAAACAACCCTCCCGAACTCAGCGCCAAGGCGGTGGCCGCCGTCGTGCTCGGCAATGCGCTTGAGTTCTACGACTTCACCCTCTACGCCTTTTTCGCGGTGCCGATCGGGGAAGCCTTTTTCCCCGCAAAGGATCCGACCAGCAGCCTCTTGGCATCCTTGGCCCTGTTCGGCATCGGCTATGTCATGCGGCCTCTGGGCGGCCTGGTCATTGGGGCGCTTGCCGATCGCGCGGGCCGCAAGCCCGCCATGGTTCTCACCATCGCCCTGATGGCGCTCGGCATGCTGACCCTGGCTCTCACGCCCGGAACCGCGACGCTGGGCTGGGTGGCGCAGGCCATCGTCATCGCAGGACGCCTCATCCAAGGCCTCGCCCTGGGCGGCGAGGTCGGTCCTTCGACGGCCTACCTTCTGGAGGCGGCTCCACAGGGGCGTCGCGGCTTTACCGCCTCCTGGCAGATCGCCAGCCAGGGCTGCGCGGCGCTCTTCGCCGGCCTCGTGGCGTCGGGCCTGTCTCTGGTGCTCGGCGAGGCCGCCATGGCGCAATGGGGCTGGCGCATCATGGTGCTGCTGGGCCTCAGCGTCGTGCCGGTCGGTCTGATCATCCGCCGTCACCTGCCCGAAACGGGTGGACCCAAGGCCGAGGTCGTCGGATCCACCGCCGCCCTCCTGGGCCGCCTGATCGGCGACCACGGCAGGCTCCTGCTCCTGTCCTTTCTGGTCATCGCAGCGTCTACCGTGTCGAATGCCGTCGGCACCAACATGCCGGTCTATGCCAAATCCACGCTGGGCCTGACCGAGACGGTGTCGACCGCCGTGCCGATCGCGCTCGGACTGGCTTCGGTGTTGTTTCCGCTGCTCGGAGGCTGGCTCGCCGACCGGCATGGCCGCCGCCCTCTCATGATCTGGCCGCGAGCCTTGATCGCCCTCCTCGCCGTGCCGGCCTTCGCCGCGCTCGCGCATCATCCGACCGCGATCGCCGTCTATGCCCTGACGTTTCTGATGTCGGCCCTATCCTCCGTCAACGCGGCCGCCATCATCGTGATGATCCCGGAATCGTTGCCGCGATCCGTTCGCTCCGCCGGCCTGTCGATCGTCTATGCACTGGCGGTCTCGCTGTTTGGCGGCAGCACCAATTACATCGTCAACAAGCTCGTCGTTGCGACGGGGGACAAGCTGATGCCAGCCTATTACCTCGCGGCGTTCAGCGTCCTCGGCACGATCGCGGCGCTGCTCCTTCCTGAAACACGGCAGCGCGACCTCGACGCCGCAGGTTGATTCGCCGACACCGTTTCCGTTCGGTCCGCCGTAGAGGAATGGGAGGCCGGCTGCGATGGCGACGAACCCAGCCCGGTCGATGGAGGCTCGACGCTCGCTCTATGTTGCCCATCGGCAACCACGGCGCCGCCAAGACGGGACAAGAGGTCCAGGGCGCCTCGCCTGCGTGAGCGGCTCGTGGCAGAAAGGCGGCCAGCCGAGCCAGCCTGCTCCCGGAGCCGAAGACTTGAAGCACGTCCTGACCCTCTCCCTGGCGGCGCTGTCGCTCGGCCTTACCCTATGCGGCGCGAGAGCCGATACGTTGCAGACCGTGCGTGACCGAGGTCACCTGGTCTGCGGCACCAGCGAGGGCGTTCCCGGCTTCTCGTCGCAGGACGATCATGGCGTGTGGCACGGCTTCGACACCGACATGTGCCGCGCCCTGGCGGCGGCCATCTTCGACGACCCGAACAAGATCGAGTTCATGTCGCTCTCGTCGAAGAACCGGCTGGTGGCGCTCCAGTCCGGCCAGATCGACGTGCTGCCCCGGACCACGACCTGGACGCTGTCGCGCAACGTGGGCCAGGGCCTGCAGTTCACGGCCATCAATTACTACGATGGCCAGGGCTTCATGGTGCGGAAATCATCCGGCGTGACGAGCGTCGCGGGACTGGCGGGCGCGTCGATCTGCGTGCCGCAGGGCACCACGACCGAGCTCAACCTCGCCGACTATTTCCGGACGCACAACATTCCGTACCAGATCGTCACGCTGTCCACGCCCGACGATGCCTTGCGGGCCTATCAGGGCGGACGCTGCGACGCCTACACCACGGACGCATCGAGCCTGGCGGGCGACAAGCTCAAGATGAACGACGCCGCCGATCAGGTGATCCTGCCCGAGATCATCTCGCAGGAGCCGCTCGGCGCCTGGGTGCGCCAGGACGATCCCGTGTGGTTCGATCTCGTGCGCTGGACGCTGTTCGCCATGGTCAACGCGGAGCAGTTCGGCGTCACCCAGGCCAATGTCGAGGCCATGCGCCAGTCTCCCAATCCCGAGATCCGCCGCATGCTCGGCACCGAATCGAGCTACGGCCAGACGCTCGGAGTGACCAATGATTGGGTGGTGCGCATCGTCAAGGCAGTGGGCAATTACGGCGAGTCCTTCGACCGCAATCTCGGTGCCAAATCGCCGCTGAACCTGCCCCGCGGCCCAAACCGCCTGTGGAGCGCCGGCGGCCTGCAATATAGCCCGCCGTTCCGGTGAGACCGGCAGCCTATATCCACCAGAGCGACCTCGAGAAGACTGTCGATCGATGACCTCACACCGCCTTGCCCCACGTGTCCTGCCGCTCGGGATCGCGACGCTCGCCCTCGCTTCGGCGGTCCTCGCGGCGACCGCCCTCGTCTCGGCCCAGGCGGACGATCGCCAAGCCGCAGTCTCGGCCGCGACGGGGACGATCGTCAGGACGGTCCACGCCGTCGGCGCGCAGATCTACGAGTGCAAGACCGACGGTCATGCCGGTCTCGCTTGGAGCTTTCGAGAGCCGATCGCGACTCTCGTCAGCGACGGCAAGACGGTCGGACGGCATTTCGCAGGACCGTCCTGGGAGATGGTGGACGGCAGTCTCGTGGTCGGGAAGGTGGCGGCGACTGCGCCGGGCACGACCGCCAACGACATCCCCTGGCTTAAGCTCGACGTGTCCCAGCATCGGGGCAGCGGCATTCTCGGGGACGTGTCCACCGTTCAGCGCATCGCGACCGTCGGGGGCCAGAAATCCGGCCCTTGCCCGACCGATGGCGCGCTCGTCGCCGAGCCTTATGAGGCCACCTACATCTTCTCACGACCCTAGACCTGGGTGGGCTCGGCTTCGACGCCACGCGACAGGCTCGGAGGGCGCGGCGAGATCCAAGCCCTATGCAGCCCGCGTGGGTATGAAACTCCTGGCGTTCTTTCGCGCGTAGAGATCAGCGTCCGCGGTTTCCATCAAACGGCCTGCATCCGCGGCGCCGCAGCCACAGGCGACGCCGACACTCGCCGAGACGGACAGCGACTTGCCGCGGAAGGCGACCGGGCGGCGAAACTCCTGACAAAGGCGCTCGCGCAGTCGGCGCGCCTCGGCTTCGCTCGGCATCCGCACCGCGACGATGAACTCGTCTCCGCCGAGTCGCGCGCAGATCGCACCTTCGCCGGCCACCGCGAGGCGTCGCGCCGCCTCCACCAGGACGGCGTCACCTGCCGCATGGCCATTCTTGTCGTTGATCGATTTGAAATGATCGAGGTCGATGGCGAACAAAGCGAGGCATGGCGTAGCCGGCTCCTCGATCAGCAGCGTATCCATGGTCTGCCAGAGGCCGCGCCGATTGAGGAGGCCGGTCAATGCATCCTGGGTCACGAGTGCGGCCAGCGCGGTTTCCCGCACGCGCTCCTGGGTGATGTCGACCATTACGCCCATCACGCCCTCGACCTCACCGGTCTCGCTTGTCACGGTGACACGCGAGCATCGAGCCCAGCGCAACTCGCCTGACGTGGAGTGGAAGCGAAACTCCACGCTTCCTTCCGGAGCCGGAGGTGCCAGAAAGAACGCGAGATCCTGTGCGTGCACGCGCTCCAGCCATTCGGCCCAGGCGACCGGACGAGGCGACTGCTCGCCCAACAGGGTCGCGATCTCGTCAGACCCGCGATAGATCTTCCGTCGCACATCGTAATGCCACTCGGCGCCCCGAATGGCTTGCAAAGCGAGCGACAGGCGAATGTCGACGACCACAGGATCGCGATCCTGCCGGGCGACTTCGCGGCAGATCCCGAGCAGCATCGTCACCGGCCCCTCCTGACCCACCAAAGGCGCGAGCGACGCCCACCAGAAGGTCGCTTCATCGTGCTCCGCCATCGTCACGGCGACCTCGACGGCCGATCCTTCGGTGACGCAGGCCCGAAGCCCTGCGACGAGTGTTCTGCACTCCCCACTGCAGTGGTTCTCGGGTTTCAGCAGCGCGACCAGGCAGCGCGCCAGTTCCGGGTGAGCCCGGCCCGCTGCATTCAGGCTCACCGCGACCGGCATGCCGGAGGCGAGAACGCCGACCAGGAAAGCGGGGGTCGCCAGGGTTTCGATATCGATCACTCGCGTGTCTCCGCAACGCTGTTCGATGTCCAACGCACGAAGCCGCTCCATTGCATACACAATAGGAACGCCTCTGCGGACTTGGTTTACCGACCGTCAAGGGATTGCATATGTTCGTGCCCGACACTCGATCGTTGCGCGCCTGCGCGCCCGGTCGGGACGGCACAGCACCGCGGTCGGCCCGGTCTCCTCGACCCACCGCAAATGCTTTTTGTGATGGAGCTCCGTTGCAGGCATCGTCATGTTTCCGGCTTTAGACGGGAGGTTGACCATGCAGCCGAGACCACCGCGGCACGCCTCCCCAAACTCATCCTGCCAGGGCCAGGCGTTCTGGAGTGAGTCGGAGCGTCTCGCGGTGCGAGGCATGGATGAGCCCGAGAGCCTGACGGGCCCACAGATCAGTGCCATGTGCCGGCTGGCCTTCGTCGCCTTGGGCGGTCGCGGCGATCGGCAGCCGGTACGGCTTCGGCGATCCCTGCGAAGCTGAACGCGAAACAGGTGGACGGCCGTTCTCGGGATGGTGCTTTAGGACACTCGTCCTTGAGGTGCATCTCAGTTGCCGAGGATTTTGAGCTTGGCTAGCGTGCCGCGGTCAATCGGGGCCGAATCGATGCGCAGGACAACAGCAGCACTCGCCGTGATCGCACTTCTCGGGGCGGTCGATCCAAGCTTGGCTCAGGACGATGAAGGCCCTGGCTTCGGCGCGCTGGTGGGGGGCTTGGTCGGCGGTGCCATCGGTGCGGCAGTCGATCGCCGTAGCCCCCGCATAGGTGATTTGGTGCCTGGCGTCGGCGGTGGCGGCAGAGGCAAGGGCGGTGGTGGCGAGGGCCAGCATGGCCACGCGTCGGGCGGAGGTGGGGCGCAGCATGGCGGTGCCCATGCCGGAGGCCAAGCCGCACCGCGCCGGAAGGCGGGCAAGTAGGAGCGCTTTCGAGCGACGTTGCCGTCGGGTCGCTTCGGCCCGACCCATGACACCGTCGAGCCGTGGATGGGCGTCGACCTCCACGCCGGCCTGGCTTTCGCCGTGATGGCGGTCACCCCGATCACGCTCGCACCCAGTTTCGGATCGTGCGGGGGACGCTCCGCAGAGGTCCCGTCAGAGCGCCACCGCAAGGACCGGTCGTCTCAGGCCCGAGCGGATTCGGGCCAGGGTCACGTCCGATGAACCGGCCTCTGCATAGTAATAACCCTGGATTTCCGTACAGCCCTGAAGGCGCACGAGATCCCGCTGTTCCTCGGTCTCGACGCCTTCGGCGACGACCGTCATGCCCAGCGCGGTGCCGAGTGCCGCCACCGCTTTGACGATCGCCGCGCATTCGGTGCTGTCCACCATGTCGCGCACGAAAGAGCGGTCGATCTTGATCTTGTCGAAGGGAAATCGGCGAAGATAGCCCAGCGACGAATAACCGGTGCCGAAATCGTCGAGCGCGATCCGGACCCCCATGCGGCGTAGCTCATGCAGGGTTGAGAGGGTCGCCTCTCCTTCGACCAAAAGCACGGATTCCGTGATCTCCAGTTCGAGGCGCCGGGCCGACAGACCCGAGGCGGCCAGCGCCGCTCGAACCGTTCTGACCACGCCGCCGTCCCTGAACTGCAGCGGGGAGAGATTGACCGCGACACTGATGTGATCCGGCCATTGGACGGCATCGGTGCAGGCCTGACCGAGCGTCCAGGCACCGATCTGATCGATGAGCCCGACATCCTCGGCAATGGGGATGAAGTCCGAAGGCGGAACCTGGCCACGCTCGGGATGCGTCCAGCGCAACAGGGCTTCGAAGGCGGTGATGTCGCCGGTGCTGGCGTGCACCAGCGGCTGGTAATGGAGTGCGAAGGCGGCGTTCGCCACCGCGGCGCGGAGATCGGCCTCGAGACGCCGCCGCTCCCGGAGGCTCGCCCCCATCTGCGGCTCGAACAGCCGGCAGGTGTTCCGGCCCTCGCGCTTGGCGCGGTAGAGCGCGAGATCCGCATTGCGCAGCACGGCATCGGGCGAGGCCTCGCGCTCCCTGGCGATCGCCGAGCCGACGCTCACCCCGACATGGAGGTTGTGGCCGTCGATGGGGAAGGGCCGACGGATCTCGCCCAGCAGTCGCTCCGCCAGGCTCCTCACGTCGTCGTCATCGACGACATCGGTCTGCAGCACGACGAATTCGTCGCCGCCAAGCCTCGCCACCGTATCGTCGGGCCTCATGCACGAGAGGAAGCGGTCCGCAACACAGCGCAGGAGGTGATCGCCATGTGCGTGACCGTGGATGTCATTGACGGCCTTGAACTGATCGAGGTCGATGCAGTGGATCGCGATCCAATGGGAGGGCCCGATCCGCTTCAGCGCCTCGGCCAGGCGACGCGAGAACAGGATCCGGTTGGGCAACCCCGTCAGCACGTCATGGGTGGCGAGGTGGCGGACTTCCGCCTCGGCGCCGACATGGCCGGTGACATCGTCGTGGATCGCCACATAGCCGCCGTCCCGCATCGGATTGTGGGTCACCTGAATGGTGCGCCCGTCTTGCAACGCGATGCGCTGCGCCGCATGAGCACCCTGCCGACGCGCGTCTTCGACCACCTGGAAATAACTCTCCATGTCGGTCGGGGCATTTCCGCATTGAACGCGGAAGGCGAGAATCGCATCGAGCGGCGTACCGGGACAGGTCAGATCTTCGGGCAGACCATAGAGACGCGTATAGGCGGCATTGCACAGAATCAGGTTTCGGTTGCGGT
>JAYVMK010000091.1:0-9446 GCA_043758995.1 Lichenibacterium sp.
ACCTCGAAGGCCGCCGGCCTCTACATGATCTGCACGATCTCCAAGCACCGCGCCGAGCGGCGCGGCTATGCCGACGCTTTGATGATGGACTGGCAGGGCCGTGTCGCCGAATGTACCGGCGCCAATGTGTTCTTCGTGCAAAACGGCGTCATCCACACGCCGATCGCCGACTGCTTCCTCGACGGGATCACGCGGCGCACCATCATCGACCTCGCCCGGACCCGGGGGATCGAGGTCGCCGAGCGGCGCATCATGCCGGAGGAGCTCGACAGCTTCGACGAATGCTTCATCTGCGGCACGGGTGCCGAGGTGACTCCGGTCAGCGAAATCGGGCCTCACCACTACACGCCCGGCACCATCAGCCGGACGCTACTCGAGGATTATTCGGCCGCTGTCCGGGCCTGAGCGCGCAGATCTCCGACGTATAAAGCGAAACCGCTCTCGCTTTGTCTGAGAGCGGTTTCGTATTCGGGAGCATGGCTGCTGCCGACATGGGTAATTGAGCGAGTTCATCGAGACCGCGTTGTGACCGCGGCGCGCTGATCAGTGCGGCTTCACGCTGAGGCGGCTTGTCACGCTCTTTCGGTGCCGGACGGCAATGCCTGCCGCAGACAGAAGCGCCAGGGCGCTCGCCATGGCAGCCGCCACCCCGAGCGCATCGCGGGTGGCGATCCGCGCCACCACGCCGCCCGCGGCCGAGCCGACGAGCAAAGCCAGCCAAGAGCCGGCGAAAGGCAGGATGCGCCGCCAGGGGGCCGCGCCGCGCAGCGCCGCCGCGATCCCCCGCCCCAGGCTGATCAAGGTGCCGGTGACATAGGTCAGGGCGACGGTAGTCCCGGCGACTTTGTGCACCGCGGCGGTCTGAACTCCCATGGCCAGACCCGTCAAGGCCACGGTCACGGCCCCATCCCATCCGCGGAGATCCGAGGCCAGGGCGAGCCACAGAAGCGCGGCCTCTGTCCCGACCACTGCGGAGCCGCGCCACGTGCGCGCCGCCGAACCGATCAACTCGCCGATGATGGCGCCCAACAGGAAACACAGGACGGCGCGGCCGGCCTCCCAGGCACCCCGCCAGCCGCCGAGGGCCGGGTCGCCCCCTAGAGCCACCGTGTTCCCGCTCATGAACGACACGAAGAGGCCATGCCACTGCACGAGCCCCAAGGCCCCGACAAAGCCCGCCAGGGCGATCAGCGGGAACACCAGGGCAAAACCGCCCGGCTCGTCATCGGCGTCGCCCAGATCCGGGCTAACGGCGGGCCGAGGCGAGCGCTGGTCCATCGGTGACCTCCGGCTCCGGTCCCGCTCAATCGATGAAGGGCTCGACCTCCTCGCGCCGCCCGACCAGGAACGCATCGGCCACGAGTTCAAAAGGCGCCATGTCGACGAGGCTCGATCCGGCGGCGAGAAGATCGGCGAAACGCGCATAGATCCGGTCGTATTCGTGACGGGGTGCGTCTTCCACGACTATGCCGTCGACGGTGAGCGTCGTGCCGCCGCCGGTGAGCCGCAGCGCGGTGCCGCCCGCGATATCGATGGCGATCTCCCAGGTCTGGTCCCCGGTCTGCCGCCAGTCGAATTCGGCGGTCAGCGTGCCGCCCTCGGCGAGCGCCGGGCTGGCGAAACGGATGGAGGCTGCGATCGGCATCGCGCGGTTCGCCGGCGTCGACAGCTTCGCCGAGTCGACGAAGACCGGCGCCGGCATGATCCGGGTGAGGATCGACAGAGCGTTGATGCCGGGATCGAAGACGCCGAAGCCGGAGGTCTCCCAGATCCAGGCCTGATTCGGATGCCAGCGGCGAACATCCTCCTTCCAGGTGATGGCGAGGCGTGTGATCGTCCGGCCGGCGAGCCGCTCGCGCAAGGCCTCGACGGCGGCGTTATATTGCGAATGCCAGGTCGTGAAGATGATCCGTCCCGTTCTCTCGGCGTGACGGGCGAGATCGCGCAATTCGCCGACCGTCGGGGTTGGCGGCTTTTCCATCAGGACATGGACGCCGGCATCGAGCGCCTGGCGCACCAGGGCGGTGCGGGCGCCGGGCGGCGTGCAGATCGCCACCGCGTCGAGGTCCGGCCTCGAGGCATAGAGCTCGGCTGCGGTGCGGAAGGTCGGGACCCCCGGCTCGGTGGCGCCGCTGCCGCTCACCAGCGCCACGAGCTCGAAGTGAGGATCGCGGGCGATCGAGGGCAGGTGCTCGTCACGCGCGATCTTGCCGACGCCGATCACGGCGATGCGATAGGGGGGCATTCTCGTCCTCAGGCTGCGCTCCGGCCAAGGCGGCCGGTGCGATCGATCGAACGAGTTTCTAAGCCTTCGGCGCCGCTTCGGCGAGTGCGGCTTTCATGGCGAGCCTCTGCAGATTCGCGGTTTGCCCGCGGAGCGGATCAGGCCGGCTGGAGGGCCGCCGCCTGGGCCAGCGCCGCCTTGAGGGACGCCTCCCGCTGTTCGGGGCCATGGGCGATGCCCTCGGCGCGGATGACCTCGATGTCCTTCACGCCGATGAAGCCGAAGATGCCGCGCAGCCAGGATTCCTGATGCTCCAGCGCCTTGGCCGGCAAGCCCTCGTACAGGCCGCCGCGCGATACGGCCAGGAACACTCGCTTGCCGTGAACCAGACCCTCGGCTCCCGCTGCCGTGTAATGGAAGGTCTTGCCCGCCACCACGATGCGGTCGATCCACGCCTTGAGCTGGCTCGGTACGGCAAAATTGTACATGGGCACGCCGATCACCACGACGTCGGCGTCCAGGAATTCGGCCAGAGCCTTCCCGCCGAGATCGAGATCTTCCTGCAGGGCCTGATCGTGTTTCACCTCGGCGCTCTGGCCCGCCAGATAGGCACCCGACAGATGGGACATCGGATCCGCGGCGAGATCGCGGCTGATGACCGTCGTTCCCGGATTTTGCTGTTTCAGGGTCTCCACGATGGCCGAGGAGACCTGCCGGCTGACCGAGGCCGAGCCAAGGATGGAGGAGTCGATGTGGAGCAGCTTCATGGGTGAGTCTCATGGTTACAAAAGGTAACCGCCGCTTTATGATCGCGCCTCCGAAGCCGCGCAAGAAGGCACATTCATGGAACCAGATCACATCGGTGATACCGACCCTCGGTTTCTGCCCGCCTCCGGATGCACGGCGGTCACGCCGGTGCTGGCGCGCGTCGGCGATAAATGGAGCGTGCTGATCGTCCGGTTCCTGGGGCAGGGGCCGAGACGGTTCAACGAACTCAAGCGCGATATCGGCGGCATCTCGCAACGCATGCTCAGCCTGACGCTGCGCGGCCTGGAGCGCGACGGCCTCGTCAGCCGCACGGTCTTTCCCGTCGTGCCTCCGCGGGTCGACTATGCCCTGACCGATCTCGGCCGGTCCTTGTGGGAGCCGATCGAGGCGCTCGGTGCCTGGGCGCAGCGCCACCACCCCGAGATCGCCGCCGCGCAGCTCCGCTACGACACCGGAACCATGCCGCAGCCCCACAGCGAAGCGTTGACACGCGTCGGCTGACCCCCGACGCTCCCGGTTCGGACAAAAGATCCGAGGCCGCGCTCTGCGCCGGCCAAGACCGGGAGGAGACGACGGATGAGGACACTTTTGCTGTCGGGCGTTTGCGCCCTGGCGCTCTCGAGCGCGACCGCGGCGCGGGCCGACGAAATGGCCGCTGCTCAGGCGAGGATCGCCAAGGCGACCGCGGCTTCGGGCCAGTGGGACGGGCCCAAGACCGGTCCGAAGGCGGCTGCCGCCAAGACGATCATCTATGTGGCGGGTGACATGCGCAACGGCGGCACCGAGGGGGTCTCGCGCGGCGTGGAGGAAGCCGCCAAGGCCATTGGCTGGACCTTGCGCATTCTCGACGGACGCGGCGACATCTCGGCCCGTACCGCCGCCCTGAACCAGGCCATCGCCCTGAAGCCGGACGGCATCGTGGTGGGCGGGTTCGACGCCATCGAGCAGAATGCCGCGCTCGACGGCCTCAAACAGGCGGGCATCCCCTTCGTGGGCTGGCACGCCACCGTGGCGCCCGGCCCCGACGCGAAGACGGGCATGTTCGCCAACGTCAACACCCGCATCGCCGACGTGGCCCAAACGGCGGCCGATCTCGCCATCGTGGATTCCGGCGGCAAGGCCGGCGTCGTGATCTTCGGCGACAGCAATTACGAGATGGCGATCGGCAAGGCCCGCATGATGGAAGCCGACATCAAGAAATGCTCCGGTTGCACGGTGCTGAGCCTCGAAGATTCGCCGATGACGGAAGCGTCCACCCGGATGCCGCAGCTCACGACATCGCTGCTGCAGCGATTCGGGGCGAAATGGACCTATTCGCTGGCGGTGAACGATCTCTACTACGACTTCATGGCGGCTTCGCTCGGCGCGGCCGGACAGTCGGGAACCGACGCGCCGCACAACATCTCGGCCGGAGACGGTTCGGAATCGGCCTTCCAGCGCATCCGGGCCGAGCAATATCAGATCGCCACCGTGCCCGAGCCGTTGCAGCAGCAAGGGTGGCAGCTGGTCGACGAACTGAACCGTGCTTTGGCCAAACAGCCCTGGTCGGGCTATGTCGGCGGCGTCCATCTCGTCACGGCGAAGAACATCGCCTTCGACGGCGGCCCTAAGAACCTCTACGACCCTGCCAATGGCTATCGCGACGCCTACAAGACGATCTGGGCCGTCCAGTAGGGTCAAAGGGCCTCTGCGCGCGAGACGCGTCAATCCTTCCCCCAAACGGAAAAGAAGCGGGCCTCGCTCGTGCAGTCTGCCCAAAAGTGAGCATACGGTAGCCCCGAAACGGCGATGTCAGGCCGGCTCGTCTTCCTCGTCGCCCATCAGGTCGTCGAGCTCCTGCGCGACGTCGCGGGCGTCTTCTTCCGAGTGTCCGAGCTGCGGCATGTCGTTGATGACGGCCGGCAGGTCGGTCGCGACGTCATAGACGGTCCAGCTGCCGTCCCCTTCCCGGCGCACGTCGTATCGCGGCGTCATGCGGAACTCCCTTCGCGCCGATGTCGGCCCGAGCGGGAGCTTTGCCCCGTCGGGCCGCGGTCGGCAAGGGTCAGGGTGCCGGGTTCTGATGCACCTGATGGATGGCGTCGATCCGGTCCTCGAGCTCGGGCGTGATCGCGACATTGACCGAGTCGAGCACCGTCTCGAGTTGCTCGATCGAGGTCGCTCCGATGATGTTGGAGCAGACGAACTTGCGCGACGTCACGAAGGCCAACGCCATCTGGGTCGGGTTGAGGCCGAACTCGCGGGCGAGGTTGAGGTAGGCTTCGATCGCCGTCTCGACGCCCGGCTTCTCGTAGCGCGTGCCGCGGTTGAACAAGGTCGTACGCGCTCCGGCCGGCCGCGCGCCGTTCTGGTACTTGCCGGTGAGATAGCCCTGGCCCAACGGCGAATAGGCGAGAAGTCCCACGTCCTCGCGCATCCCGATCTCGGCCAGGCCGAGCTCGTAGTTGCGGTTGACGAGATTGTAGCTGTTCTGGATCGAAGCGATGCGGGGGCCGTGGCCGGTCTCGGCGGCGTGCAGGAACCGCATCGTGCCCCAGGGTGTCTCGTTGGACAGGCCGACGTGGCGGATCTTGCCCTCCTCGACGAGGCGGCCGAGAGCGCCGAGCGTTTCCGTGATCGGGATCGAGTCGTCGGGCTTCGGCAGGTCGCGGAACACGTTGCCACCGGCACCGAAGAGGCTCACCACGCGGTCGGGCCAATGAAGCTGGTAGAGATCGATGTAGTCGGTCTGCAGGCGAAGAAGGCTCTGCTCGACGGCGTAGCGGATGTTGGCTTCGTCGAGGCGTGCGGGCTTGCCGCCGGGGCGCAGCCAGTCGTTCGACGACCGACCCGAGACTTTCGACGCGATGATGATGCGCTCGCGACCGCCGCGGCTCTTCAGCCAGCTGCCGATGATCCGTTCGGTCGAACCCTGGGTCTCGGCCTTGGGCGGGATCGAGTACATCTCCGCCGTATCGATGAAATTGATGCCACGGCCGATCGCCAGATCGAGCTGGGCGTGACCTTCCGCTTCGGTGTTCTGCTGGCCCCAGGTCATGGTGCCGAGGCAAATCGACGTGACGTCGAGCCCGGTGCGACCGAGCTTGCGCTTTTCGAACATGTTTGGGGGATCTCCGCCGGATCTATGTCCGGCCTGGCAGGCCTTCAGGCCCGCCGAGCTTCGACTGAGGGCGTTCTAAGGCCACCGGTCGAACCTGTCGAGATCGGCCGATCAGCTCTGACCCGTCACCACCGCCAGCCGCTTTACCTGGCCGTTCTGGAAGGCGCGCAGGAAAGCCGTGTAGTCGCGGAAGGACACACAGCCGTTCGAGTCGCCGTTCGGCCCGAGCATGAACGTGTGGGCCAGGAGGCCTGTACGGCCATAGACCCCGCCGCCGCCGATCGGATTGAGGCGCAGCGCCTGGACCCCATGGAACAGCGACTCGCGCATGGTGAGATCGTAGACATGCGGCGGAGTGGGGCCGACGTTGCGCGCGTTGACATGGCGCGGGTCGTCGAGCATCCGGCCAAGGCCCGAATGCGCCTCGAGTTTGCTGCCGTCCGGCAGGTAAACCGTGTGCGCCGAGATGTCGTAGACCGCGGTGTAAGGATCGTGAGCGTAGGAGGTCGTGGGCGGGATGGCGGCCGAGCGGCCGAACAGCCCATCTTCCGGCGCCGCATAGGCGAGCGTCGGGCCGCCCTCGGGCTTCGGCGAGCCGAAGAACTTCTCGAGGAACGACCGATTGTCGGCCGGGATGGCTGGTGCCGCCGCGGCAAGGGTCGGAGCCTTGTCGGTGTTGCGTGCCACCTCGCGGCGGGACGTCCGGTATTGCTCGGGCGCCGCCCAGCGGAAGAACGGACGCGGTTGCGGAAGCGGCACTGCCCCGGGCTGGGGAGCTTCGATCTGAGGCGTGGCCACCTGAGGAGCGGCCTGGAGTGCAACGACTTCGGGCGTCGAGACCATCGCCTGGGGAGGCTGAACCGCTGCGACCGGGGCGGGCTCTGCCGCGACGGGCCCTGGCGTCGATCCGACGTCGTGCGGCTCCGCCTCCGGCAGCGGCGCGATCATGGCGAACTGAGGCGTGGGAGCCGGTGCTTCGACCGGCGATGAACTCAGCGCGGCCGTCTCGGCCTGAGCCGACATCTCGGCCGGCTGGGTCGGTGCTACGAAACGTGGCTCCAGCGGGGCGGCTTCGGCGAGCACGACCGGAGCGTTCGACCGCACGAAGCCGGGGGTCAGCATCGCGGTCTCCGACTTCGGCGGCACGATGATAGGGGTTGCCGAGGCAAGGCTGAGCGCCTGAGCCGGACGCGAAACGTCGGGGTCGGCGAGCGGCGGAAGCGGCGCGGTAGGCGGGGTATGGAAAGCGGCAGTGAGCCGTGCCGTGCCGGGATCGACGACCGCAGCCAATGCCGGGTCAGCGGCGTTGCTGCGGTGGTCGAGGATGAACGAGCCGATCAGCACGCCCAAAGTAATCGCGCCAGCCCCCGCCACCGTCCAGGTGGAGTGACGCTGCGACAAGCGAGCCCGATCGAACAGCAACACATCGGACGATGTCAGAAACGCGTCAGTCATTCGCCTCGCTTTCGGGGTGGTCCTCCGATCCGGCGCCGCGGCACCCGATCTGAAGGGAGGATCCTCGCCAGTCCTCTGCCGGGACATTGAGGCTGAGTTTGGTTAATCGAGACTTAAATGGCTACCCGGATCCGTCAGTGTCGCTCGCCCGAGCCACGATGATCTTTGTTCGCAAGAATTGTGTCGGCTATCCGAGTGTTCCGCGCGGGAAGCGGGGCGGAATGGGACCTTTTCGTGATCGAGGCCGACCGTCGAGGGTCGGCGGGCTGCCTCGCCGTCACCGAGTCCGATAGATCAAGAGCCCTTGGAGGGCCGCTGCGGGCCACGATGTCGAGGCCGGTCCATTTCACAGCGGGGTTCGCGCGTGCTAAGCGCCCCACGATCTGGACTTCGGGGACTTCAACGGATGGCAAGCGATCTGCGCCGCATCGAACGTGCGCTGCTCTCGGTCTCGGACAAGACGGGCCTCGTCGATTTCGCGACGTTTCTTCACGAGCGAGGCGTCGCCTTGGTGTCGACCGGCGGCACGCGGGACGCGCTGGCGGCTGCGGGCCTGCCCGTGACCGAAGTCGCCGACCTGACCGGCTTCCCCGAAATGATGGACGGTCGGCTGAAGACCCTGCACCCGCTGGTGCATGGGGGGCTGCTGGCCATCCGCGAGAATCCCACGCACGAGGCTGCCATGCTGGCCCATGCGATCCGGCCGATCGATCTCCTGGTGGTCAATCTCTATCCGTTCGAAGCCACGGTGGCGCGCGGCGGTAAGCCGGAGGAATGCGTCGAGAACATCGATATCGGCGGACCCGCGATGATCCGCGGCGCCGCCAAGAACCACGACGATGTCGCCGTGGTGGTCGATGTCGCCGATTATGCGGTAGTCCGGGCCGAGATGGAGGCCCATGACGGCGCGACCTCGCTGAGGGTGCGCCGCGGCCTAGCCCAGAAGGCCTATGCCCGCACGGCGGCCTATGACGCCACCATCGCCAACCATCTCGCCGCCACGGCGCTCGAGGAGACCCCCACCTTCCGAGCGCTCGGCGGCACGCTGCAGGAGGCCCTGAGGTATGGCGAGAACCCGCACCAGCGGGCCGGCTTCTATCGCACGCTCGATGCACGGCCCGGCGTCGGCTCGGCGAAGCTGATCCAGGGCAAGGCGCTTTCCTACAACAATATCGGCGACGCCGACGCCGCCTTCGACCTGGTGGGCGAGTTCGATCCGGACGGCCCCGCCGCCGTGGCCATCATCAAACATGCCAACCCCTGCGGCGTGGGCACCGGCGATACGGCGGCCGAGGCCTATGTCCGGGCGCTCCGCTGCGACCCCGTCTCGGCCTTCGGAGGCGTGGTGGCGGTGAACCGCCGCGTGGACGCCGCGCTCGCGACCGAACTCGCCAAGATCTTTACCGAAGCCATCATCGCGCCGGACGCCGATGACGAGGCCCGGGCGATCCTCGGCGCCAAGAAGAACCTGCGCCTCCTGCTGACCGGCGGCTTGCCGGATCGGCGCCAGCCCGGATTGCTCTGGCGCAGTGTCTCAGGCGGCTTCCTGGTCCAGGAGCGCGATGCCGCGACGGTGGACGACTTCGATCTCAAGGTCGTGACCCAGCGCGCGCCTTCAATCACCGAGATGGAAGACCTGCGTCTCGCCTTCCGCGTCGTGAAGCATGTGAAATCCAACGCCATCGTCTTCGCCAAAAGCGGCGCCACGGTCGGAATCGGCGCCGGTCAGATGAGCCGCGTCGATTCCGTCCGTACGGCGGTGTGGAAGGCCGAAGAGGCTGCCAAAGCCGCGGGTGAGCCGCAGTCGCTGGCCCGCGGCGCCGCCATGGCGTCCGACGCCTTCTTCCCCTTCGCGGACGGCCTCGAAGCCGCGGTTGCGGCCGGCATCACGGCGGTGAT